>CAIUZV010000302.1 GCA_903903735.1 uncultured beta proteobacterium
AATGCTGCCACCGGCGAGTACGGTGACCTAGTCGAGCAAGGCGTTTTGGATCCAACCAAAGTCACACGTACAGCTCTGCAAAACGCAGCTTCTGTTGCCAGCCTGTTGCTGACGACCGAAGTCGCAGTTTGCGAACTCGCCGAAGACAAACCAGCCGGCGGCGGCGGGATGCCTGGTGGCGATATGGGCGGCATGGGTGGTATGGGCGGCATGGGCTTCTAAGCTCAGGTCTTTCAGACACCAGCCCCGATTTTTCGGGGTATGCACGAAACCCCCGGGTTATTTACCGGGGGTTTTTTTATGCGTGGCGTCTTTGCGTACAATCTCCGCCCATGACGGCAAGCTCGCTCACGGGTATGCTTGGATCCACATATGTAAAAGGGCGGTTGTAGATGACTCAAAATGCGCAGGTGCAAACGGTATGGTCCGAGGCTGAGCTCTCTGTTTTAGCGGTCAAGGCATTTCAAGGGCTAGGCTTGACGCAAGTAGACGCAAAAGATGTTGTGCAAGTGCTGGTGATGGCCGATCTATTCGGTTTGAGCACGCATGGCCTGTCGCGCGTTGAGTCCTACGGCGACCGGTTGCTTGTGCAAGGCATTCGTGCCCAGCCCAACATCACGGTGCAGACGCCAGCACCCGCGCTGCGCCTTGTAGATGGTGATAACGGCGTCGGGCCGCTAGTCGGTATGCACGCACTACGTGCGGCGATGGACGCCGCCAAGCAATGTGGGATTGGGTTGGCGCTTGCACGCGGCAGTAATCATTTTGGACCGATCTCTCCCTACTCACTGATTGCGGCGCAGCAAGGTTTTGCAAGCATTATCGGTAGTAACGCAACGACCACGATCGCTCCTTGGGGCGGCAGCGATGCGCGCCTAGGCAATAGCCCACTCGGTTTTGGCGTGCCAAACCCAGGTGGTGATCCTTTTCTGCTGGATATGGCCATGAGTGTCGTGGCACGCGCCAAAATCCGTAACGCATTCAAGCGTGGCGAGGCAATCCCAGATACCTGGGCAACCGATGATAAGGGGCGGGCAACAACGGATCCCAAGGCGGCGCTCGATGGGTTTTTACAGCCGATTGGGGGTCACAAGGGTTATGGACTGGCCCTGCTCGTTGATTTGTTTGCCGGGCTGCTCTCTAACGCAGCCTATTTGACGCACGTTAAATCCTGGGTTGATGCGCCTGATGAGCCACAGAACTTGGGCCACTTTTTTATTTTGATCAATACCCAGGTGCTTGGATCCACACAATGGCTCACCGAACGCATGACCGATTTTGCATCGATCTTGCACGACAGTCCCGCCGCCGTTGAGGGGCGCCCTGTTATTGTGCCGGGCGAAATCGAGTTGCAGAAAATGAAGCAACAGCGTGCGCAGGGCATCACGCTTGATGCCACAACGGTTACTTTGCTGCATCAGCATGCAGCGCGCGCAAAATAATTACATCTAATTTAATCGAGCTGTTTTTTTCTATACAGGTAGCCCAAGATGACAGAGCATGAGTGGACGTGGTTATGGATACCCGCTTCAATTTTTGCAGCGGCTGCTCAGGCAGGACGTAATGCCATTCAACGCAGCCTAACTGAGCAGCTCGGTACGCTCGGCGCAACACAGGTCCGGTTTTTGTATGGATTCCCGTTTGCGCTTTTGTTCACGCTCATCGCCATCTTTGTGACGGGGTCTGTGTTGCCCTCGATGAACTTGAACTTTGCCTTGTTTGTGTTGGCTGGGGCGCTGTCGCAAATTGCAGCGACCGCTTTGATGCTAGCGGCCATGCGTCAACGCGCATTTGTTGTGGTGACGGCATGGACAAAGACGGAACCTGTTCAGGTTGCGCTGTTTGGTCTGATTGTGTTGGGCGATCAAATTTCGTTATTGACGATGGGGGCGATTATTGTCGCAACCGTGGGCGTAACCATCATGGCGTCTAAGCCAGCGGCTGAGGGTGAGGCAGGAACTTCCTGGCAGCCTGTCGTATTGGGGTTGTTGGCCGCTGCGTGCTTTGCGATTGCTGCGGTGTCTTTCCGAGGCGGTATCTTGGCCTTAGGTGAGGCGCATTTTTTCGTGCGCGCCTCATGGACCTTGACGTGTGGATTGGGTTTGCAGACCATCTTATTGGCTGCCTGGATGATGACGTTTCATTACGAGGCGTGGGTGCGCTGTCTGAAAGCGTGGCGTATCTCAATCTGGGGTGGTTTGCTTGGCGCGTCGGCGTCACAAGGTTGGTTTCTTGGTTTTGCCCTGACAGCAGCAGCGAATGTTCGCACACTCGGTTTGGTGGAGGTGTTATTTGCACAGCTGCTTTCTTGGCGCGTGTTCTTGAGTAAGAGCACGCGACGGGAAACGCTCGGCATCGTACTGATCGTTGCCGGCGTCGCTTGTCTATTGTTGACGATGCCTTGATTTAGGCGCTGCGCAAGCCCACGCTTTCGCGCCCGATAACAGGTCTACTGCAAAAGGGGTAGACGCTTCGCTGCAGTGTCCGCAGCGGGTGTGCCCTTGTAGTCTTTAACAATACGTTGCAGCGTCACCTTGGCACCAGCACGATTATTGAGTTCGATCTGGCTGGCGGCAACCATCAACAAGGCGTCTGGAGCGCGCTGCTGCGTCGGATATTTTTGAACCATCCCTTGCAAAGTCGCTATCGCTCCTTTGAAGTCTTTGAGCGCGTACCGGCTGCTGCCGAGATAAAACTGCGCAGTGGGGGTGAGAGTACTGTCAGGGTATAGCGTCATGAACGCTGTGAGATTTTGAATCGTTTCTTTAAACTGGCTTTTGCGAAACGTTTCCATCGACTGATCGAAGGCAGACTGCTCTCTCGGGTCTTGCGATTGCGCATCGGGCGCACGTCCGCCGCCTGCCGCACTGGAGGCGCCACCTGCGCCGCCTGGTCGAGTCAATTGTTCCATATCACCGCGCAGGCGCACCACCTCTTGCTCCAGGGCTTCGATTTGGTCTGCAAGCTGTATGCGCGCGCGTTGATTTGCTTCCGTCAGTGTTCGAATTTGTTGACGTAAGTCCACGATTGCTTTGCGTGCGTCATCGTCAGCGAAGGCAAATGCAGCGTGGCTAAAAAGAACGCCGCCGGAAATCGTGAGTCCGAGCACAACTTGGCGAATAATCGATGATTTAAAAATCATAGGTGATTCCTTTCGAAAGTAACAGGGCGGCCTATCAGCCGCCCCGCACAGGTCTAACTTCAGCGCAATGAATTAACGCTTGTAGTTGAAATCCGCACGGCGGTTTTCAGCGTAATCTGCATCGCTATCACCCAGTGCTTTTGGCTTTTCTTTACCGAAGCTGATGGTTTCAACTTGGGCATCAGAGACACCAATCAAGGTCAGCATGCGACGAACGGCTTCTGCACGACGTTGACCGAGCGCCAGGTTGTACTCTGAGCCGCCGCGTGCGTCGGTATTGCCTTCAATCACAACGCGCTGCTGTGGCTTGCTTGCTAAGTATTTGCCGTGGGTTTCCACTAAGCTGCGGTACTGTTCGCTGACCGTGTAGCCATTGAAGTCAAAGTAAACAGAACGCTGTTTAGCCAAAATACTTTGTGGGTTGAATGGATCAAGAATTCCCGATCCGTCAGCGCCAGCACCCGCCTGATCGTCCAGGGACACTGAACTACATGCAGCAAGACTCGCGGCAACTGCCGCAATGGTTAACGCTTTGGCGATACGAGCTTTCATTACATTTCCTTTGCTAGGAGATTCGACTATTTGGAAAACGGGCCCCAGGTGGGTTCGCGTATTTCACCGTTCAGGATTGATAGTGTTTGGCGCACGCGGCCATCGCTGGACACGCCTGCCAAGACACTCCGACCACCTTGCACGGAGGCATACAACACTTGCATGCCGTTGGGCGCGAAACTGGGCGACTGATCATCTCGTCCGGCCGTGAGGAAGGACTCGGTGTTGTTCGTCAGATTCAACGAAACGATACGGTATGCCCCGTCTCGGCGCGTTACGGTGAGCAACGTTTTGCCATCTGGAGAAATTCTAGGTGAGATATTGTAACCGCCGTTGAAGGTTATGCGGCGAGGCTCTCCGCCATCCAGTCCGACCTGATAGATCTGAGGGCTGCCACTGCGGTCGCTGGTGAAGTAGATGGAGCGGCCATCCGGGCTGAAGACAGGCTCCGTGTCAATAAGTGGCGAGCGCGTGATGCGACGCAAGTTCGAGCCATCGGCAGCGCTGACGGTATAAATCTGCGATAAACCATCTCGCGTGAGTACGACGGCTAGCTGGCTGCCATCTGGCGACCAGGAGGGCGCGGAGTTGTTGCCTTTGAAGTTTGCGACCGGAAAGCGCTTGCTGGTGGCGAGTTGATGCACATAGACGACTGGTTTGCCAGACTCAAAGCTGACGTAGGCCAAGCGCGAACCATCTGGTGACCAGGCGGGGGAAATAACAGGTTCGCGCGAGCGCAGGGCAACCTGGGGGTTTTGACCGTCTGCGTCCGCAATTTGCAACTCGTAAGTGTTGCCTTGTTTGAGAACGTAAGCGATGCGGGTGGCGAACACGCCTCGAATGCCCGTGATTTTCTCGTAGATACGATCTGAGATTTGATGTGCCACGCGCCGAAGCTCTTTTTCGGTACCAGAGAAGGCCACGCCATCGAGGGGGCCGCGTTTGACGGTGTCGCCCAAGCGATACTTGACCTCGAAGCGCCCGTCGGGCGTGCGCACGACGGTGCCGTGTGCGATGAAGTCCGCACCCCGCGTGCGCCATTCATCGAAGGCAATCGGGGTGTCGACCGTTAGATTTGATCCGGAGGTCGAAATAAGGCGGAATTGTCCCGAGCGTGTCAGGTCGGCACGAATGATTTCAGCAATTTGTGCGCCAGCGGCATCACCACTGAAGTCAGCAATCGCGACGGGGTATTGCTGTGCGCCCGTGCCTGAGATGTCGACCCGCAGCTGTGCGTGCGCGGGAAGACCGATGAGCAGACCGAGCGTTGCGAGACACAGGGCCAACCAAATGCGGGCGCTCAGTAAAAAGCTGCGGGCAGATTGTCGGTTGCCATACAAATGGGGGGACATCATATCTTTACGAGCTCCTATCAGTCATACATATTGTAATTGACGTCGATGTAACCTGGGTAGCTGCCCGAAGGAGGTTTTGGGAATGGTGAGCAGCGCCTGATGCCGGTTTCTACTGCCCGATCGAAATTCGGATTACCTGAGCCCCGTGTCAGCCTGACATCAGCAATCGTGCCATCTGGGCGTAGTTGTACGCGATAAACGGCCGCAGGATTTGCCGCGCCGCTACGTGGGGGTGTTGGGAAGGCCACGCCAGGCTGCACGCAGGCGCGCACTTGAGCGCCATAGCCGTCATTACGTCCACCGCCCGCTTGGTTACGGTCTGCCGTCCCTCCGGGAATGCCCGCTGCACCCATGGCGTCGTTTCGGAACGCATCGCGCAGGGCCTGCTCACGTTTGGCGGCTGCAGCCGCGGCTTCCTTGGCTTTTTGATCCGCTTGCGCCTTCTCTTTTGCTTTTTGGTCTGCCTCGGCTTTTTCTTTGGCTTTTTTGTCCGCCTCTTCTTTTTTCTTCTTCTCTAGCGCAGCTTTTGCCACAGCCTCTTCTTTGGCGCGCTTTTCCGCTTCAATGCGTTCGGCTTTCTCGCGCTGTTGCTCTAAGCGCTCACGTTCTCTCTTGGCAGCGAGCTCGCGCTCCCGCTTAATGCGCTCTTCCTCTTTTTTGACCGCTTCTCGCTCAAGACGTTCTTGTTCCTCTCGCTTCTTGCGCTCATCATCCAGTGCAATTTCTGGATCCACCTCAGCCTTTGGTGGAGGGGGCGCGGCGGAAGGCGTGGGCGGGGGCGGAGGGGGTGGTGGTGCAGGAGCGGGCTCAGGTGCCGGCGTTGGTTCTGGCGTTGGTTCTGGCGTGGGCTCAGATTTGGCAGGCGGTTGCGGTGGCGGGTTCACCGGACTATTGCCGTCTGCCCACAACTGAATTTGCATGGGACCTTCCGCCTCGGTCTTCCAGTTCAGGCCAACCACAAGAAGTGCAACAAGTATGAGGTGAGCAAGTAAAGCCCAGCCAAACGCTCGCATATCCAGCGTTTGTTTGGGCGGCAACATGGGCCCGCTCACAGGAGTTGCTTTACTTGGCGTCATGGGTGGTGCAACGGGCGCTCGGCCTGGTTGCGAAAGTCCTTTTCATCGTCGATTGGTTGGTTTGCCAGTCGGTTTGGCATTGGGCGCTGGCGCATCACTTTTTTGATCGACAAGCAACCCAAGCTTTGTCACCCCGTTCTTACGCAAGTCATCCATGACTTTCATGACGGATTCGTAGGGTACTTTACCGTCCGCAGCGATCACGACTGGTTGGTCTGGCTTGAGCTCAGAGAGGATAGTTTGCGCGAGCGCGCTACGCTCTACAGGGGCATTGACCGCGCCCGGTTCACGTTTACGCCAGGAAAGCTTTCCGTCCTCAGTAATTTGAATTTCAATCGGTGTCAGCGGCACGTTGGCCGCTTGCCCGACGGAGGGAAGCTCAATGACGCCTGGGGTAATGAGAGGCGCTGTCACCATAAAAATCACGAGCAGCACCAACATCACGTCGATGTAGGGCACCACGTTGATTTCGTTTTTCAGGCGTCGACCTGGACGCCCAGAGCTCGAGCGAACGGAGGACATCAGCGCACCTGTCGTTGCAAGATGTTCAAGAATTCGTCGACAAAGGTCTCAAAACGGATCGACAAACGATCGATGTCATGGGTATAGCGGTTGTAGGCAACTACCGCAGGAATCGCTGCAAACAGGCCGATGGCGGTGGCGATCAAGGCCTCGGCAATGCCAGGGGCGACCGAGGCGAGCGTGGCTTGCTGTACGTTTGCGAGCCCGACAAAGGCGTGCATGATGCCCCATACCGTGCCCAGCAGCCCAATATAGGGGCTCACGGAGCCCGCGGAGGCCAAGAAGTTCAGGTGTGACTCGAGTTCGTCCATTTCACGTTGAAAGGCCGCACGCATCGCACGCCGCGCACCGTCAAGGCTGGCGGCACTTTCAGTGGAGGCTCCGGCGCGGCGCCCTTTGAGAAATTCGGTCATGCCGGAGTCGAAAATCCGGGCGAGCGCGCCTTGTTCTGCGCGGCGCGTAGAAATAGATTGGTGTAGCAAGGCTAGGTCGCCGCCCGACCAGAAGTCGTCTTCAAAGCGGCGGGTTTGAGTCAACGCTTTTTTGATTGTAGATCGCTTGGCAAAAATAAATGTCCAAGAGACGATCGAGATGACAATGAGCAACAGCATGATGAACTGAACGGGAATACTCGCGTTCAGTACCAGTGAGAGCATTGACATATCTGAAGTAGTTGGCATCACTTAGTCCCGAGTAATTGCAGCAAATTTGGTGTGAATCGATTCCGGAATCGCAGTGACTCGCATGTTAACTGTTTCTACACAGCAAACTTGGATAGTCCCTTGCGCCAAGAGTTCCCCTTGCCGACGAATCGATTGCCTGAAGTGTAACGAAGCTCGGCCGAGTCGGGTCACTTCGCTTTCAATTTGTAGCAAATCGTCGAGTTTTGCCGGCAAAAGATACTTGATATCCAGTTTAGCGACCATGAACATTCGTTGTGCGGTCTGCGCCAGCTCAAACTGATTCACGCCCATGGCGCGCAGCCATTCT
>CAIUZV010000303.1 GCA_903903735.1 uncultured beta proteobacterium
GCAAATGCTCGGTACAATGTATGTATTCTGAATAAAGCGGTAGAGACGATGTCTGACGTCATTGCGCTAATTTTCGATTTTGACGACACGCTTGCCCCGGATAGCACCTCGGGCTTCCTAGAGACTATGGGCGTAGATACCCAGCAGTTTTGGTCGGGCCAGGTCGATCCGTTACTCGCACAAGACTGGGATCCGGTCCCCGCCTATTTGCACGAGATGATCGCGCTGTCACAACGCGGTGAGCATGGCTTAATCACCAAAGAGCGGCTACAGGCGTGGGGACGTGCTTTGCCTTTGCACACCGGCGTGACGACCTTGTTTTCTCGCCTCCGAGAGCAAGTGCGCCGCGCACATCCGCAGGTACAGCTCGAGTTTTATCTGATCTCCAGCGGCATCGGTGATGTGGTGCGCCACACTCCGATTGCTTCCGAATTCAGTGCAATTTGGGCGTCTGAGTTTATCTACGACGAAACCGGTGGGATTGCTTTCCCAAGAAGGATTGTGAGCTTCACAGACAAGACACGTTACCTGTTTCATATTCAAAAGGGGATTGTCGGCCCCGCCTTTGTGGGTAAACCGTTTGAGGTGAACCGTAAGGTTGCGGAAGACCGTTTGCGTGTGCCTTTCGATCAAATGGTGTTCGTGGGTGACGGTTACACCGACATCCCTTGTTTTTCCTTGATTCGCAGCTCAGGCGGTTTCGCGTTTGGAGTCTGGGATCCTAAACATCGCGATAAACGCAGCCGCGCGTGGGGCTTTATCGAAGATGGACGCGTATCGAATCTTAATCAGGCTCGTTACGATGATGATGCCGAACTCTACCAGTGGCTCGAAGAAGCCTTGACCAGCCTCGCGGGCCGGATTGCCCTGAAATCCCGTGTCTACCGCGGATGAGTCCATGATGCGGCTCGCCTTGGCGCAGGCCGTGCAAGCAAGAGAACTCGGCGAAGTCCCCGTGGGCGCCGTTTTGTTGGACGCCGACGGACAACTCCTTGCCACAGGTTTTAATCGTACGATCGTAGATCACGATCCGACTGCGCATGCCGAAATTGTTGCGCTTCGAGCAGCGGCACGTGCAGCACAAAACTACCGCCTGCCGGGCGCCACGCTGTATGTCACGCTGGAGCCTTGCGCGATGTGTCTTGGTGCGTTGTTACATGCACGGGTAGGGCGGATCGTGTTTGCCGCCGCCGATCCCAAGACGGGTGCGTGTGGGAGCGTGGTGAATCTGCTCGAACATGCGACCTTGAACCACCAGACGACTGCAGTGTCTGGGGTGTTGGCCGAGGAGTGTGGCCAATACTTGCGAGACTTTTTTAGAGATAGACGGGGTAAGGCTAAGCAGGTCGATTCCCCCGAGGCAAGCTGAGACACGAGACAACATGATCAAAAAAGAATCAACTGTAGATACGCGAGCGCGGGGCATCTATGTCGTGTCACCGTCCAGTGCGGTTGCTGATGCAAAAGTATTAGCGCGGGGTGTGAAACGCCTTGAGAAAATGGGTTTCAACGTTGCGCTCGATCGTGAGACGCTTTCGCGCGAGCAACGTTTTGCCGGAACAGATCAAGCGCGGCTTGCTGGGTTGCATCGCGCCGCCAAACAAAGCTTGCCGATTGTGATGGCCTCGCGTGGTGGCTACGGCATTACTCGCTTACTGCCGCATATCGATTGGCATTTATTGGCGAAGACAAATAAGCGCTTTGTGGGGCAGAGCGACTTCACAGCCTTTAATTTGGCGTTGCTCGCCAAGACTGGGCTGGTGAGTTATGCGGGACCCACTGTTTGCTATGACTTTGGCGCAGCGAAGCCAGAGATATTAACTACCGAGATTTTTGGCGAAGTGATGCGCGGTGAGCTCGAGATCCTTAGCTTCGAGTCTGAAGATGCGGATGCAGTTGATTGTCGCGGGGTGTTGTGGGGCGGAAATCTGGCGATGATCACAGCGCTCATTGGCACACCCTTTATGCCCAAAATTAAGAAAGGTATTTTATTCATAGAGGATGTGGGTGAGCATCCTTACCGTATTGAACGGATGTTGCTTCAGCTTGCTCAAGCGGGGATCCTGTCTAAACAAAAGGCCTTGATACTTGGGGGCTTCACAGACTACCGCTTGGCCGAGCATGATCGTGGTTACGATTTGCAGGCTGCGATTCGGTTTATCAAGCAGTCAGTTGGTATTCCGGTGATTACGGGTTTGCCGTTTGGGCATACGCCAATGAAAGCGACTCTGCCCATCGGCGCCAAGGTGGGCTTGGCCACGGAAGACGGCCTTGCACATATTGTGTTCCAGGAACACCGCGACGCGTAAGCGGTCGCGGTGGTGTCCTGCGCTTAAAGAAAGTTGCTTATTTTTTTGATCGTGACGCTAAGTAGTCTTGCGTCTCTTTGATGACGACCCCGGATAGCATCACGATACCAATTAGGTTTGGGAAAGCCATCAGGCCGTTAAAGACATCTGATACTGCCCAGACAAGATCAAGTGATACGACGGTGCCGATCATCACAAAGCTCGTATAGATCCAGCGATAGGGTGTGACGAAGCGTTTGCCCAGGGCGTATTGCGTGCACTTCTCGCCGTAGTAGCTCCAGCCTAAGATGGTCGAGTAGGCAAAAAACAAGAGGCCGATCGTGACGATCCATCCGCCTGGTCCTGGCAACATATTGTCAAAAGACAGCGAGGTGAGTGCTGCACCCGTGGTGCCGGATTGGTATTCGCCACCCATCACTAAGACAATCCCCGTGATGGAGCACACGATAATCGTATCGATGAAGGTGCCTGTCATAGAGACGAGTGCTTGCTTCACCGGTTGATCCGTTTTTGCAGCGGCAGCCGCTATCGGGGCCGTCCCCAAACCAGCTTCGTTAGAAAACACACCGCGGGCCACGCCGTAACGAATCACTGTGCCAATTGCGCCGCCCGCGGCAGCTTGACCCGTAAACGCGTCTTGAAAAATGACCGCGAGTGCGGGTAGCAGGGCGTCAAGATTCGTCAAAATGACCGCTAGGCCTCCCAGTAAGTAGATGGCGGCCATGAAGGGGACGATCACGGCCGTGACGCGCGCGATGCTCTTGATGCCACCCAAGATCACGAGAGCCGTGATCGAGGTCAACAGGACGCCCGTCAGCCAACCGGGCATGCCGAAACTTGCCTGTGCGGACTGCGCCAGCGAGTTCGATTGCACGGAGGCACCAGTACCGAGTGCGGCAATCATGCCAAAGACGGCAAAGCAAACGGCTAGCCATTTCATTTTGAGGCCGTTCGCGATGTAATACATGGGTCCGCCCGACATGGTGCCGTCGGCTTCTTTTACGCGGTATTTGACGGCCAGCAAGCCCTCCGCGTATTTAGTCGCCATGCCAAAGAAGGCACTGAGCCACATCCAAAATAGGGCGCCTGGTCCACCCAACACGATTGCCGTGGCCACACCCGCGATGTTGCCGGTACCGATCGTTGCGGCCAACGCAGTCATCAGTGATTGAAACTGCGAGATGTCGCCGGGCATCTCGGGGTGCTTCTTCGGCGAAAATGCTAGGCGCAGTGCTTCGGGAAGTAATCGGATCTGTAGTGCCCCAAGGCGGATTGTGAGGTAGCAACCCGTGCCGACCAACAGGATAAGTAAGACCGGGCCCCATACATAGCCCCCTAAGGTGTGAAATAAAATAGTCAGCGATTCCAAGTTTTTCTCCTCGTATTGTGTGATTGGGACATGCCCTGAAGCAGTCCCGTCGCATGATAGGCAGGCGAGGTTGAAATTTGGCCGATTTTTCCGAGTTGTTACACTGAAAACATATCTATCAAGATGTAACCGCATTATTTACATAAGCAGCCCACCGTGATAACAGCATCAAACCTAGCAATTCAGTTTGGACCCAAGCCACTTTTTGAAAATGTCAACGTTAAGTTTGGCGAGGGCAACCGTTATGGCCTGATTGGCGCAAACGGTTCAGGCAAGTCAACATTGATGAAAATTATTGGTGGAGATCTCGATTCCACCGTCGGCAACGTGCATCTTGAGCCAGGTCTGCGCCTAGGAAAGTTGCGTCAGGATCAGTTTGCCTTTGAAGATCAGCGCGTATTGGATGTTGTGCTGATGGGGCACACCGAAATGTGGGAGGCCATGACGCAGCGTGACGCGATTTACGCGAATGCCGAGTCAAGTGATGAAGACTACATGCGTGCAGCCGATCTTGAAGCAAAATTTGCCGAGTATGACGGCTATACGGCCGAGGCACGTGCGGGCGAGTTATTGCTCGGCCTGGAGTTTCCGGTTGAGCAGCATCAGCTGCCCATGCGTGAGATTGCACCCGGCTGGAAGCTTCGTGTGTTGCTTGCGCAGGCGCTGTTCTCTAATCCAGATGTCCTCTTGCTTGATGAACCCACCAACAACTTGGACATCAACACCATTCGTTGGTTAGAGGATGTGTTGAATGGTTATCAGAGCACGATGATCATCATCAGTCACGATCGACACTTCTTGAACCAAGTGTGTACGCACATGGCTGATCTGGATTTTGGTGAGCTGCGTGTCTATCCAGGTAACTACGATGATTACATGTTGGCTTCGACGCAGGCACGTGAGCGTGTGTCAAGCGCAAACGCGAAAGCGAAAGAGCGTGTCACCGAGCTCCAAGACTTTGTGCGACGCTTTTCGGCTAACAAGTCCAAGGCACGTCAGGCGACTTCACGTTTGAAACAAATCGACCGACTGAAGTCTTCGCAGATTGTCGTCAAGCCGTCCTCGCGTCAAAACCCCTTTATTCGCTTTGAGCAGCTTAAGATTTTGCATCGCCAAGCCGTGACCTTGGAGAATGTGACGAAGGCCTTCGATGCACCCGTCATCAAGCCTTTTTCTGCCATGGTCGAGGCAGGAGAGAAAATTGCAATCATCGGTGCGAACGGCGTCGGTAAGACGACTCTGTTGCGTATGCTCGCACTGGATCTCGCACCTGATAAAGGAACGGTGAAGTGGTCAGAGAACGCGGATATCGGTTACATGGCGCAAGATGTCTCTGAGCTCTTTACCGACAAGGACAGCAATCTCTTTGAATGGATGACGCACTACCGGCAGCCAGGGGATGACGATCAGTCGATACGATCAGTGTTAGGCCGTTTGTTGTTCTCCGCGGATGATTTGCCCAAGGCGCCGTGCGTACTGTCGGGTGGTGAAAAAAATCGGATGACCTTCGGCCGTTTGATGCTCAAACGGCATAACGTGATGCTGGTCGACGAACCCACCAACCACTTGGATATGGAATCGATCGAGTCCCTGCAGCTTGCGCTGGATAAGTACAAGGGAACCTTGATGTTTGTATCGCACGACCGCGAGTTTGTGTCTGCGTTAGCAACCCGCGTGTGGGAAATTCAATCAAACGGCGAAGTGACAGATTACCGTGGCCCCTATGAGGAATACCTCGCCTCTAAAGGCGTAGACCACTAGATTTAGGGTCGTACTGGCGCAATGATTATTTTGGGTTTCGAGAGTTCATGTGATGAAACCGGCGTGGCGGTCGTATGCACCGAACGCGGGTTGTTGTCGCATGCGCTTCATACGCAAGTGGCCATGCATGCTGCGTATGGTGGCGTCGTGCCAGAGCTCGCCTCGCGCGACCATGTGCGCCGTGTCGTGCCGCTCACGCGATCCGTGCTGGCGCAAGCGGGACTGGAACTATCTGATGTGGAGGCAGTCGCCTACACAGCGGGGCCAGGACTAGCGGGAGCCTTGCTCGTTGGGGCCAGTGTTGCGCAGTCAATCGCTTGGTCGCTCGATTTGCCGGCGATCCCTATTCATCACCTTGAGGGTCATTTGCTTTCGCCTCGGATGGCCGAGCCGTGTCCTGACTTTCCTTTTGTGGCGTTGCTGGTGTCCGGTGGACATACACAGCTCATGCGGGTCGATGATGTCGGTGCGTACACCTTGCTCGGCGAAACGCTTGATGACGCAGCCGGTGAGGCATTTGATAAAACAGCAAAGTTACTCGGTTTGGGGTATCCCGGTGGACCGGCACTGGCCAAGCTCGCCGAGCAAGGTGATCCAGAGCGCATTACGCTACCGAGGCCGATGCTCCATAGTCAGAATTTAGATTTCAGTTTTAGTGGGCTGAAAACAGCCGTGCTCACGCGTTTGCGCGATGCACAGGCACCCGACGGCTCGCTTGACGAGACCATGCAGGCTGATCTCGCGGCCGCGACGCAGGCCGCGATCGTCGACGTATTGGTCGCGAAGTCCGTGGCGGCGCTCGAACAGACTGGACTGAAACGTTTGGTGGTCTCAGGCGGGGTGGGTGCCAATCGGCGGCTGCGCGAACGCTTGGCGCAACGTTTAGCCAAGAAGCAAGCGCAGGTCTTTTTCCCTCCGCTTGAGTTTTGTACGGATAACGGCGCGATGATTGCGTTTGCGGCAGCCCAGCGGGTCTCTCGGGGCTTGGTTGATTTACACGCTGCGCGGGCACACAGCTTTGACGTACGTCCGCGGTGGGATCTCGCGACTATTTAGCGTCTTTTTTTGAACCAACACGTGGCTCAGTTCCTTGCAGTAGGCGGGTGATATTTGCGCGATGGCGGTAAAGCAGTAGCGCACCCATTACAGAGATTGCCAGACTCATTGGTAAGGTTGCTTGCCAAATATATTGTCCAGCCACAACATAGATGACGGGTGCGAGGACCGCGCTGACAATCGCTGCCAAAGAAGAAAAACGAAAAATAACGAGCGTAGCAATCCAGGCGATTGCCGTCAGGAGTGCCATGATGGGTTGAATGGCGAGCAGCACACCAAATGCGGTTGCGACCCCTTTGCCGCCTTTAAAGCCGAGAAAGAGCGGAAACAAGTGTCCAAGAAACACCGCGAGCGTGACGCATGCCAAGGTAATCGGTTCGTGCACCCAGCCCGCAGCCAACCAGACGGCGAACCACCCTTTGGCGGCATCGCCTATGAGCGTCAGCAGGGCGGCTGCCTTGTTCCCAGAGCGCAGGACATTCGTGGCACCCGGGTTTCCAGAGCCATATGAACGTGGGTCGGCCAGGCCAAATAGCTTGCTGATGACAACGGCAAAGGGAATCGAGCCTATTAGGTAGGCGCCGGTTACCAAAGACGCCGTCAGTACCCAGTCGTGTGGCAGGCTCATGCGTGGATATTCCTGAAGTGCAATTCGATGGCTGAATTCTAACGCCACCTGCCGACTCCCCAACAAAAATAGGGGGGTTTTCGCTCGGCAGCGAGTACAATTCAAGCTGATCTATAAAAGGTATTTAGTGCCCGCATATGCATATTTTGGTCTCAAATGATGATGGCTATACCGCCCCCGGGATTGAGGCTTTGGTGCACGCGTTGCGCGATTTGGCGGAGATCTCCGTGGTGGCCCCGGAAGTTAACCACAGTGGCGCCTCGAACTCCCTGACCTTAAGTCGGCCCTTGGCGGTCAGGAAAGCGCCTAACGGGTTCACCTACGTCAATGGCACTCCCTCAGATTGCGTGCACGTCGCGTTGACGGGTCTACTCGATCGGCGCCCCGATTTAATTGTGTCGGGTATCAATAACGGTGCGAACCTAGGGGACGACACGCTGTACTCTGGAACGGTAGCCGCAGCAGCAGAGGGCTATCTGTTTGGCATTCCTTCGATCGCGTTTTCGTTGGTGTCTAAAGCATGGTCTAACTTGGATGTGGCGGCTCAACAAGCGCGTGCGATCGTCGCGCATCAACTGACTCAGCCACTGACCGGCGCAACCTTGCTCAATGTCAATATCCCTGACTTACCGTTAGACAAAATCCTGGGGATTCAGGCCACCCGCTTGGGTAAGCGCCATCCCTCGCAACCCGTTATGCCGACTACGACGCCGTCCGGCGAGACGGTGTATTGGATCGGACCGTCGGGCGCTGCCCAGGATGATTCAGAAGGGACCGATTTTTATGCCTTGCAGCGCGGATATGTCTCTGTCACGCCGCTTCGGCTCGACTTGACACACCAAACGCAAGTCAGCCATGTTGCACAATGGGTCACGCTACTGTGAGCGAGCAGAGTCGTCATAAGCCCCCTGTTGTGCCTGGCGCAGCGAAGTCGGGCGGGATCAAGGGTTTGCAGGGCATTACGGCCACGAATAGCAACACCAAGATATCTGCATCCCGTCTACGCACCGTGGCGGCTCCCTCGCAGTCAGAAAGGTTGTCCGCAGCCAATTTAGGCCTGAACTCTGAGCGTATGCGCACGGTGATGATCGAAAGACTGCTGTCACAGGGCATTACGAATGATCGCGTGCTTGCTGCGATGCAGCTTGTTCCGCGCCATGCGTTTGTGGATGGTGCGCTCGCTAGCCGAGCTTATGATGATGCAGCATTGCCGATTGGGCATAGTCAAACTATTTCCCAGCCCTGGGTCGTGGCAAGGATGATTTCTATTGCTGCGGAGGTCCCGGGTGCTCAAAAAGTGCTCGAAGTCGGAACGGGTTGTGGGTACCAAGCTGCGGTGATGGCACAAGTTTTTTCGCAGGTGTACTCGATTGAGCGTATTCGGGCGTTGTACGATATGTCTAGAGAACACTTACGTGCGTTAAAGCTTGCGCGAATTCGACTCACCTACGGTGACGGTATGGCTGGTTTACCGACGGCAGCGCCGTTTGATGCGATCGTCGTGGCTGCAGCTGGATTAAAAATTCCGCAAGCGTTAATGAACCAGTTGGCAGTAGGCGGAGTCTTAATTGCGCCTGAGGGCTCTAGTACGCAGCGTCTTGTGAAAATACAGCGTACGGGTTTGACGAATTGGGAAAGACAAGAACTTGAAGAAGTGAGGTTTGTGCCGCTTAAAGCTGGGGTGCAGACGTGATCACACAGGAGAAAAATATGCAGGGTGGCTACATGTCCCACGAAGAACGAGTTGGAGTAAGTGCGGTGCGCAAGAGCCCTAGTGGCTCACGCTGGATGGCTATCGCTTGTGTGGCGGCTGTCGCCTTAATGAGTGGCTGCGCGAACCAGTCTGGATCGCGCGCACCGGTGACGGATCTGAGCGGGTCGTCGACTTCCTCTGCGGGGACATATACGGTCAAGGCTGGCGATACGCTCAATAAAATCTCTCGTGCAACGGGCGTGTCTGAGGCGACGATCGCCAGAATTAACAAAATTACCAACCCAAACTTGCTCGTTGTGGGGCAGGTGCTTCGCTTATCGGATGCAACCGCTGCGGCAGCGCCTAGGCCAAGCGGTGCTGCCATGTCGCGTCCGGCACCACAAGCGACGCCCTCACCATCAAGCGAGAGCTCTCCCCCTTCACGTGCCGCAGATGCGGGCGTAATCGATTGGGGCTGGCCAGCAAAAGGGAAGGTCATTCAAGGTTTCACGCCGGCAACGAAAGGGATTGATATCGCGGGCGCCGCCGGTGATGCGATCGAAGCAGCTGCTGGGGGCAAGGTCATGTATGCGGGCAATGGGGTCCGAGGGCTGGGTAACTTGGTCATCATTGAACATAGCGATGGCTTCATCACAGCGTACGCACATAACCGCACTTTGCTCGTGAAGGCAGGACAAGAGGTCAAGAGGGGCTTTAAGATTGCCGAGATGGGCCAGACCGATACGACCTCTGTGCGTCTACACTTTGAAGTGCGTCGTCAAGGTACCCCCGTGGATCCCCTGCAGTACTTGCCTTCGCGTTAATCAGTCCGATGACGCCCACGCTTGTCTTTGACTTAGAAACGATTCCTGATATTGTGGGGCTACGTCGTTTAAACGGGTGGTCAGACGATGTGCCGGATAGTGAAGTGGCTAGCCGTGCTTTTGCTGCACGGAAAGAAGTCACCGGCAGTGATTTTCTACCCTTGCACTTGCATCGCGTTGCTGTGGTCGGTTGTGTCTTCCGTGACGATCAAGGGTTTCGCGTAAAGTGCCTCGGTCAAGAGGACGATCCGGAGCCTGCGCTTCTTGCCGGGTTTTTCAAGACGATCGAGCGCTACACCCCTAAACTAATCAGCTGGAATGGATCGGGTTTTGATCTGCCTGTGTTGCATTATCGAAGCCTGATCCACAGTGTTGCGGCGCCGCGCTACTGGGATATGGGCGAAGAGGATCGCGACTTCAAATTCAACAACTACTTGAGCCGCTACCATACGCGTCACCTGGACCTTATGGATGTGCTCGCAAAGTACAACGGCCGCGGAAATGCGCCGCTCGATGATCTGTCGAAACTTTGTGGTTTTCCGGGCAAGCTAGGTATGGATGGCAGTCAGGTATGGCAAGCGTGGTCCGACGGCCGCGCCTCGGAAGTTCGCGCCTATTGTCAGACTGACGTGGTCAATACGTGGCTCGTCTATTGCCGGTTTAGATTGTTGCGCGGTGAGCTTGACACGAAGTCGTATGACGCGGAAATTCAATTGGTGCGTTCGACACTCGAACAAAGCACGGAGCCCCATTGGGCCGAGTATCTTGCGGCATGGAAATAACCGATTTCTGCCGTCTATCGTTTTTTGACAGGAGCGTTCGCATGCGTCGCATTGCTACATTTTCAATTTGTTCTGTTAAGCGCCTACTGACACTTGCAGCATTTGTTTCGCTTTGCTTTGTTGGGGTCTCGCAGGCACAGACGCAGGCCCCTAAGCCGCCTGCTGCGAATCAATCCAATGCGCCAACCGCAATGGGTGAGATTCCTGCCGCAGTGATTGCTCAACTGCAACTTAGCCCAGACCAAAAAGTAAAACTCGATGCCGCCCACGATGCACGGCGGATTATGTGGTCAGCGAATCGCAAGAGTCGCCTGGCGGAGTACACAGGTCTGACGGAGTTGCTCAATAAAAACGCCTTTGACCCGCGCGAGGCTGTGGCCTTAAGAAAAAAGACGCGTGCCGCAATGGATGCGCGCATTGATGCCGTCCAGGAAAAATGGCTTCTGTTTTGGGACGTCTTGAATGATGGCCAGCGCAAGGTGCTAGTCGCCTATATGCGAGAGCAGCATATCAAACAGGGGACGGCTTCTCAGGCTCGCGGAAGCGCAAGAGCTGCGGCCGACGCTGAGCCGGAGCGGGGAGCCAAAGATCCCGGTCGAACGCGATAAATTTGATGTGCGGTGAGTCTCTCTAAAACATTATTCGATTGTAAAACTCATGACTTCAGATGTATTGCAGGTCGATGCGCTCGACCTTGAGGCCCGCGGTGTTGCGCGGCGTGAGGGAAAAGTAGTTTTCATTGAGGGTGCGCTGCCCACCGAGCGTGTCAGTGTGCACACCTTTAGACGTAAACCGTCCTATGAGATCGCTCGGGTTGAGCAGATCCATCGCGCTGCCGCACTCCGCGTGGAACCCCGTTGCCCACACTTTGGCGTGTGCGGTGGTTGCCTGATGCAGCATTTGGAGCCAAGCGCTCAAGTAGCGATTAAGCAGCGTGCGCTCGAGGACGGCCTGGCCCATCTTGCCAATGTGAAGCCCGCTCGTGTGCTCGCGCCGTTACATGGTCCGTACTGGGGCTACCGGTACCGGGCACGTTTAGCGGTGCGTTGGGTCGCCAAGAAAGGCACCGTGCTGGTTGGCTTTCATGAACGCAAGAGCAGCTTTGTTGCGGACATGCGTACCTGCCATGTCCTGCCTGCGCACGTTGCGGCGTTGCTAATGCCTCTACGTGCGTTGATGATGTCGCTGTCTGCGCCGGATCGGTTTCCGCAGATTGAAGTCTCGGTGGGAGAGTCTGTCACAGCCTTAGTGCTTCGACATTTGATGCCACTGACCGATAGTGACCTCGAACATTTACGTCATTTTGCGCAAGCGCATAACATCCAATGGTGGTTACAGTCCAAAGGCCCTGATACCGTGCATGCGCTCGAGCCCGAGCACGAAACCGCGTTAAGTTACACGCTGCCAGAATTTGGGTTGACGATGCCGTTTCGTCCAACCGACTTTACACAGGTTAATCACCAAATCAATCGCGTGTTGGTCTCGCGTGCGCTGGCATTGCTTGAACCTCAGCCAAGTGATCGCATCGCAGATATGTTTTGTGGTCTAGGTAACTTCACCTTACCGCTTGCGACCAGATGCCGTGAGGTCATTGGCCTAGAAGGTAGTCCTGCATTGACGGAGCGCGCACAGACCGCAGCAGGCGCGCATGGGCTCAACCATGCAAGCTTTTCAACCCTAAATTTATTCGAAGTTACCGCAGAATGGTTGCAGTCTCTGGGGCGCTTTGATCGCATGCTGATCGACCCGCCGAGAGAGGGGGCACTAGCCCTTGTGCAAGCGCTGGTGCAAACGCCCGTTGCACAGCGTCCGACTAGAATTGTGTATGTGTCGTGCAATCCCGCCACGCTCGCACGAGACGCGGCGATCTTGGTGCATGAGGGTGACTATCGACTCAGCAGCGCCGGCGTGGTCAACATGTTTCCGCACACCGGGCATGTTGAGTCCATCGCCGTGTTTGACCTCTAACTAACCCAGAGTTTTTAGAATAGTCTGCGCTGCTTGTCTTACGCGTTCGGGCGCTGTGCCACCGATGTGGTTGCGCGCAGCGACCGAACCCTCGAGAGTCAAGACAGTGTGCACATCGTCTTGCACTGCGGAGTGAAATTTTTGTAGTTCACTCACGCTTAGATCGGCTAAATCACAGCCCTTGGTTTCGCATTCGCGCACAGCGTGTGCCACCGCTTCGTGGGCGTCACGAAAGGGCACGCCACGCTTAACGAGGTAATCGGCCAAATCAGTCGCCGTGGCAAAACCTTGCAACGCAGCCGCACGCATATTGTCGGCCTTGACAGTGATCCCTGGCACCATGTCTGCAAAAATAGTGAGGGTGTCGCGAACCGTATCGGCCGTGTCGAACAGACCTTCCTTGTCTTCTTGATTGTCTTTGTTATAGGCCAGCGGCTGACCTTTCATGAGCGTGAGCAGTGCGACGAGATGGCCGTTGACACGTCCGGTCTTGCCGCGAGCCAGTTCAGGCACGTCCGGGTTCTTCTTTTGCGGCATGATCGAGCTGCCAGTGCAGAACCGATCAGCCAAATCGATGAAGCCCACGCGCGGGCTCATCCAGATGACGATTTCTTCAGACAGGCGTGAGATATGCGTCATGATCAACGCGCAGGCGCTCACAAATTCGATGGCGAAGTCACGATCGGAGACGGCGTCCAGCGAGTTCAGGCATACGCCGTCAAACCCGAGTAGTTTGGCAACCAGCGGCCGGTCGATCGGAAAGCTTGTTCCGGCTAAGGCGGCAGCACCTAAGGGCAAGATGTTGACGCGTGTGCGGCAGTCGATCAAGCGTTGGGTGTCGCGTCCAAACATCTCCGCGTACGCAAGCAGGTGGTGACCGAAGGTGACCGGTTGCGCAACTTGCATATGTGTAAAGCCTGGCAATATCGTGCTGGCGTGCTCGAGCGCCACGGTTGCCAACGCACGGCGCAATTGCTTGAGTAGGTCGACGAGCTGGTCAATCTCGTCGCGCAGCCACAAGCGGATGTCTGTGGCAACCTGATCATTACGTGAGCGCCCCGTGTGCAGACGCTTGCCGGCATCGCCTACTAACTCAACCAGCCGTTTTTCGATATTGAGATGAACATCTTCTAGGTCAAGCAGCCAAGTAAAGCTACCCGCCTGAATTTCGCTTTGAATCTGTGCCATGCCGCGTTCGATATCTGCCCGATCTTGCGCACTGATGACTTTTACCGACTCAAGCATCTGGGCATGGGCAAGCGAGCCCTGTATGTCGAACATTGCCAGGCGTTTGTCGAAGTCGACCGAGGCGGTATATCGCTTAACGAGGTCCGAAACGGGTTCGGAAAAGCGGGCAGACCATGCTTGCGCTTTCTTGTCAAATTGGCTCGGATTGGAGTTTGGGTTATTTTTCATAGGGATAAATTATAGAACGGGGGCTTTAACCCTGTGTCCATGCGATAATTTTTTAACATTACAACTCGTAGAGTCCGGAATCAACATGGCTGCGGTAAGGGTCGGCATTGCGCAATTAAACGCTTTAGTAGGGGATTTGGCGGGAAACGCCGCCCAAGTCCTTGAGGCCGCTCGTGGCGCCTACGAGCAGGGTGCGCGCGTGCTTCTGACGCCTGAACTCATGCTAACCGGTTATCCGCCTGAGGATTTGCTGCTGCGCCCCGCATTTGTAGAGGCTTGCGAACGCGCGCTCGGGCAGCTCTGTCAGGATTTGGCAACGCTGAAGGGCATGCATGTACTGGTGGGCCACATTGTTGCGACCCCTGCGGGCCTGCGCAACGCGGCCTCGGTGTTGTGTGACGGAGCAGTGGTTGGTACTTATTTCAAACGAGAATTGCCCAACTATTCCGTCTTCGATGAAAAGCGTTATTTCACGCCTGGCGACCAAGCTCTGGTGTTTGTCGCCGGAGGGGTACGTTTTGGCGTCAACATTTGTGAGGACATCTGGCTCGCCGGATCGGCTGATCAAGCGCGTTCCGACGGCGCACAGGCGCTGTTAGTGCTTAATGCCTCCCCCTTCAGTGTGACTAAGCAGGCGCAGCGTGCGGACATTGCACAGCGCTGTGTGGGGCGCACTGGGGTGCCATTGTTCTACGCCAACATGGTTGGTGGACAAGATGAACTGGTGTTTGACGGAGCGTCCTTTGTGCTGGATGCCCAGGGAAACGTGTTAACGCGCCTTGCAGACTTCGGTCCAGACGTGGGTTTTGTCGACCTTCACCCAGGTGCTGCCGTGCAGGCTGTGGCGACCCCCCACGCCGCCCGACCTTTAGCGGTCGTCGCGCCAGACTGTATCGAGGGGCAGGTTTGGAGTGCACTCAAGCTGTGCTTAGCGGATTACGTGAAGAAGAACGGCTTTCGCTCAGTCATACTTGGGTTGTCCGGTGGCATTGATTCGGCTGTTGTTTTAGCCATTGCCGTGGATGCGCTAGGCGCGGATCGTGTGCATGCGGTCATGATGCCGTCGCGCTACACAGCCGACATATCGCAAATTGATTCACGCGAGATGGTTAAACGTCTTGGAGTTGATTATCGGGAAATCGCCATTGCGGGGCTGGCAAGTAATTTTGACGATATTTTGGGGCCCATTTTTGTTGGACGTGCTCCCGACGCTACCGAAGAGAATATCCAGGCGCGTTTACGCGGGATGCTCTTGATGGCTCTGTCCAATAAGTTTGGTCATCTGGTGCTCACAACCGGTAATAAGTCGGAGTTGTCGACAGGCTATTGCACGCTGTATGGGGACATGGCGGGCGGGTTTGCCGTGCTCAAAGACGTTGCGAAGACGTTGGTGTATCGCATGGCTAAGTGGCGCAATCTGACTGGTGAAGTCATTCCGGATCGAATCATTACTCGTCCGCCTTCCGCAGAGCTGCGCGAAGATCAAACCGATCAAGACAGCTTGCCTGAGTACGAGGTGATTGACGCGATCATTGAGCGTTATGTCGAGCAAAATCAGTCTGTGTCGGACGTTGTGGCGGCTGGCTTTGCACCTGAGGCCGTCGAGCAAATTGTTCGCTTGATTCGCATCAACGAGTACAAGCGTCGTCAGGGACCGTTTGGACCCAGAATCACGGAACGAGCGTTTGGCCGCGATTGGCGGTATCCTTTATCTAACGGCTTTCGTGAAGCCACTTAACTTCCCTTAACCGGACAGGACCATCGTGAAGCAAGTCACAGCAATTATTAAGCCATTCAAACTTGATGAAGTGCGTGAGGCCCTTGCCGAAGTAGGCGTCAATGGCCTGACGGTCACCGAGGTCAAAGGCTTTGGGCGGCAAAAAGGGCATACCGAACTCTATCGCGGCGCTGAATATGTTGTGGATTTCTTGCCCAAGATTCGAGTAGAAATGGTGGTGGCCGATGACGCAGTGGATGGTGTGATTGAAGCCATCGTCAAGGCGGCTCGCACGGGCAAGATTGGCGACGGCAAGATCTTTGTATCGTCAGTTGAGCAGGCCGTACGTATTCGTACCGGCGAAAGTGGCGATGCGGCACTCTGATGAAGCAATTTAATTGGAATAATCCGTACCCGACGATTCGGATACCGGTCTTTGCACGCAACGTCGTATCGACCTCCCACCCTTTGGCCGCGCAGGCAGGGTTGCGAATGCTTCTGAAAGGCGGAAGCGCAGTCGATGCAGTCATCGCGGCCGCAGCCACAATTGCTTTGGTCGAACCCGTCTCGTGTGGCTTGGGTGGGGATGCGTTCTCCATCGTTTGGGATGGCAAGACGTTGCAGGGTCTAAACGCTTCGGGCTATGCGCCTGACGCCTGGAGCCCTGACTACTTCAAGAATAAGTATGGCATTGGCCCAAATGGTCTGGCGCAAGCGCCCAAGCGCGGCGTCGATGCGATCACCGTACCAGGAGTGGTTGCTGGTTGGGCTGCCTTGCATGAGCGCTATGGAAAGTTGCCGTTTGCAGATTTAATGGTTCCGGCTATAGAAATTGCTGAGCGTGGCTATGCTGTGCCGCCAGTCGTTGCTCAGAAATGGGCGGCCGCCGTGCCCGAATTGAAAGAC
>CAIUZV010000304.1 GCA_903903735.1 uncultured beta proteobacterium
ATTTGCGCCTGAAAGCGGAGGCGGGACCGCTGTTGCTGCTCTACCGTATGGGCGACTTCTATGAAATGTTTTATGAGGATGCTGAGCGCGGAGCGCGCCTACTCAACCTAACCCTCACGCGCAGAGGCTCTTCAAATGGCACCCCCATACCCATGGCGGGGGTTCCCTTTCATGCTGCAGAGCAGTATCTAGCTAAACTTGTAGCCGCAGGCGTATCAGTCGCCATCTGCGAGCAAATCGGAGACCCTGCAACGAGCAAGGGACCGGTCGAGCGTAAGATCGTGCGTATCGTGACGCCCGGCACCCTCACGGACGAAGCATTGCTGCCAGCCAAAGCAGACCGTTGTGTGGCAGCCGTTTTTGTTCCCACCAAAGGCAATAAATCTGGTCGTGCAGGGGTTGCCTGGTTAAACCTCGCAAGCGGTGAATTCAAGGTTTCAGAATGCGCCGCTGACGCACTTGACTCGGAGCTACATCGTATCGAGCCTGCCGAAGTTATCTTCGCAGAAGACGCGCAGCCAAGCTTCACCCTGTCTTGCGCCACGACGCGCGTGCCTTCTTGGCACTTTGAAGCCGAGCAAGCGCAAGCGCATCTGTTAAAGCATTTCAATACGCAGTCTTTGTCTGGCTTTGATATTGATGACTTGCCGATCGCGATTTGCGCAGCAGGTGCACTACTGCGTTACGCGGGCCGCACACAGACGCAAGCGCTCTCTCATATTCAGGCCCTTAGCGCAGACCGAGCAAGCCAATATGTACTGATGGATCCTGCGACACGCAGAAACCTAGAGTTAACAAGAACGATCTCTGGTGAAGAGGCGCCTACGTTGTTATCCATCATAGATGGTTGCTGCACCCCAATGGGCAGTCGCTTGCTTAGACGCTGGTTACATCATCCTCTGCGAGATAACGCCCCAGTGCTCGCTCGACAGTCTGCGATCACCGCACTGCTCGGCACCCATCAGTCACGTGGCGAACTCTTACACGCCATTCCTCTTCTTCAGTCTTTACGTACCGGGCTGGACAAGCTTCCTGATCTGGAACGCATCGCAACGCGCATCGCATTGTTGTCGGTGCGTCCTCGCGAGCTGGCCAGCTTACGTGATGCACTAGATGCGTTGCCTGAACTCGAAACACTCCTGCGCGATGCAGCACAACAATCCGAACGCCTACAGGCCTTAGCGAACCACTTGCATCCACCCGAAGGCCTGCTTGCCCTGCTGACGCGCGCAATCGCGCAAGAGCCTGCAGCCCAAATTCGTGACGGCGGCGTCATCGCGCCCGGCATGGATGCCGAACTCGATGAACTACGAGCGATATCTACCGATAACGGCACATATTTACTCGAGCTTGAAGCCCGAGAACGTGCTCGCACAGGAATTTCCACCCTGCGTGTTGAGTTCAATCGTGTCCATGGTTTCTTTATTGAAGTCTCGCGCGCGCAAGCGGACAAGGTTCCTGAAGACTACCGTCGACGTCAAACATTAAAGAATGCAGAGCGCTACATCACACCTGAACTGAAAGTTTGGGAAGATAAAGTGCTGTCGGCACAGGATCGCTCACTCGCTCGAGAAAAATGGCTCTTCGATCAACTTCTTGAGCAACTGCTTCCAAGTGTCACTGTACTAGCAGCCTGCGCGAGCGCTTGCGCCGAACTCGACACACTCGTTGCCTTGGCGCATCACGCGCAATTACACGAATGGGTGTCACCGCAACTGCTAGAACAGGCTGCGATTGACGTGGAGTCTGGCCGCCACCCTGTCGTCGAACGCTCGATTGAACGCTTCACACCAAACAGTTGCGCCCTGAACGCACAACGTTCACTGCTCGTCATCACAGGCCCCAATATGGGCGGCAAATCAACCTATATGCGGCAAGTGGCCTTAATCGCCTTATTGGCACGCATCGGGAGCTTTGTTCCTGCAAAGCGTGCCGCGATTGGCCCCTTGGATCGTATCTTTACACGCATCGGCGCGGCGGATGATCTTGCGGGCGGGCGTTCGACCTTCATGATGGAGATGACCGAAGCCGCTGCCATCTTGGCGTCCAGCACGTCCCAGAGCCTTGTGCTGATGGACGAGATTGGTCGCGGCACCTCCACCTATGATGGTCTAGCACTTGCTTGGTCTATCGCACAGCGACTTGTGACACATAATCGCGCGCTCACGCTGTTTGCCACACACTATTTTGAAATTACACGCATGCCCGCCGAACAACCCCACACGGCAAACGTTCACTTGGCGGCTGCCGAGTCCCCGACGGGGATTGTCTTTCTGCACGAAGTCAAGGATGGCCCAGCAAGTCGTAGCTACGGGATTCAAGTTGCACAACGTGCTGGAGTACCTGCTGCCGTCATTCGGCATGCGACGCGCGAACTTGAGCGACTAGAATCACAGGGCGCACCCACTCCTCAACTCGGACTATTCGCTCAGGCCAATGAGCCTGCAGCAGCGCAGGTCGAAGCAGCACAAGATCAGGCGGCCCAAGCGCGCATTCGCCAAGCCGTGTCTGAGCTAGACCCGGACACGCTAAGCCCGCGCGAAGCGCTTGATGCCTTATATCAACTCAAAAATTTGTTACCTTAGGGCCTCGCCATGCATCCTGATCACCCAATCGATCTCTTAGGAGGGCTGACACCTTCCAAGTTCATGCGCGAGTATTGGCAACGCAAGCCTTTACTCATTAAACAAGCGTTTCCTAACTTCCGTCCGCCCCTTACCGCCACCGCCCTCAAGAAATTGGGTCGACGTGACGATGTGGAATCGAGGCTAGTGTGGAAAGAAAAAAAGATTTGGCAAATGGAGCGAGGTCCTTTTGCCAGACTACCCAAAGCCACTGAACCAAATTGGTCTCTACTCGTGCAGAGCGTCGATATCCATGACGATGCCGCGTGTGCCCTCATGAACCAGTTCCGTTTTGTTCCCGATGCACGACTCGATGATTTGATGATTAGTCTGGCTAGTCTGGGTGGAGGCGTGGGCCCACACTTTGATAGCTACGATGTTTTTTTGCTGCAAGGTCAGGGGCGCCGTCGCTGGAGTTTTGGGCAACAAAAAGATTTGACCCTGATTGATGGGCTATCACTTAAGATTCTTAAACATTTCAAACCAGACGAAACCGTCGTACTTGAGCCAGGCGACATGCTTTATTTGCCACCTCAAGCTGCGCACGACGGGGTGGCGCTGGATAATGATTGCATGACCATCTCAATCGGCTTTCGCGCACCCGATGAGGCTGCGCTCGCGCGCGGCATGCTCGAAGCCGCCGCCGATCAAATCATCGCACGCAGTGGTTTCGCGTCAGGGCCTTATGGCGAGCCCCCTCTTCCCGGTCCAGCTCTCGACAAGCTTTACCGGGATCCCTCTCAGTCAGCCGTCGCACATCCCGCAGAAATACCCGACCGACTCAGGGACGCCGCCGTGCGTGCTGCTGGAAAAATCAAGTTTGATGAAGCGCTCGCGACGCGCTTCTTAGGTTGCTGGCTGACTGAACCGAATCAAGCCGCTGTGTTTGATCATCACGCAAGCGCTGAGGGTTGGGATGACGACACCCCCTACACGCACTGGGTACTCGATCGACGCACCCGCATGTTGTATCGTGATCAGCAGTTGTTCATTAACGGTGAAGCCGCTAGCGTACGCGCTGAAGCCGGTCTTCGTCTGCTAGCCGACGAGCGCGAGCTCGCCGGTGACTGCGCCGCCGCCAAACGTCTATCCATCGAAGCGCGAGAGGCTCTTGCCGATTGGTTAGACGACGGCTGGATCAAGCTGGTACGAAAGCCTTAACGTCACTCAGTCTGTTTGAAGACAACCTGCTTTTTCAATGAAGCGGATCACTTCATCCAGACCTTCACCTGTCTTGAGGTTAGTCATCACCCAGGGACGGTCGGCACGCATCCGCGCCGTATCGTGCCGCATGACCTCAAGATTTGCGCCGACATAAGGTGCCAGATCGATTTTATTGATAACAAGTAAATCACTACGTGTAATGCCAGGACCACCCTTGCGCGGGATTTTTTCTCCACCGGCCACGTCAATCACATAAATCGTCAAATCCGAAAGATCAGGACTAAACGTTGCCGCCAAGTTGTCTCCGCCAGACTCGATAAAAATCAAATCTAAGTCAGGAAAGCGCTTTTGCATGCGATCAATCGCCTCTAAGTTGATCGAGGCGTCTTCGCGAATCGCTGTGTGAGGACACCCGCCCGTTTCCACGCCCATGATGCGATCTGCAGACAGCGCCTGAGCGGCCACCAGCAGTCGCTCGTCTTCTTTTGTGTAGATGTCATTGGTGACAACGGCCAGGTTGTACTGATCGCGCATGCGTTTGCATAACACTTCAACAAGTGTCGTCTTACCAGAGCCAACAGGCCCGCCAATGCCAACGCGCAAGGGATTAGAATTTTTCTGCATTGCTATTCCTTATTCTGCTGATCGAATGTTCTGATGTATTGAATCGTTATATACGTTAAATTCCGCTTACTAACAAAACCCTCTGCCCGCACTTCAGCTGCGAAACAGCCGACTGTATTGTGTCTCGTGCCGCGCACTCGTGATCGCCAAACCGAAAGCCGCTGAGCCCGCTTCTTCGGAGTTTATGTTCTCGGCAATTTCCATTGCATGCACAATATCGACTTTCAAGCGATGCAACAAAGCCTGCCCTTCAATCTGTCCAAGAGGTACTGACTTGACCGCAGCAAGTACTTGGTTTTCAACCCAACTCCACAAATAGGCAGACAAGGCAAGCTCTTGCGTCACGCCTGACACCGCGGCAAGCGCCGCATGCGCAGAGGGATACACCCAGACGACTTCGGTAAGATCCGCTAATGGCTGGCCTTGAGGCCATTGTGCGAACAACTTGGCCATGGAATGCCCCATCTGGACCGACTCGAGCCTAAACTCACCAGTTTCGCGCAGCGCATGTAACCGGTCATTCACCTCAACAACCCGCATCCAATCGCTCTGCACAGCCGCGCGATAACACGCAATCCACCAAGGCAATTCCTGCCTAGCCATATTTAGCACCAACCCATCACGAATCCAGCGGTAGGCACTTTCCATATTGGTCACCCAGCGATCTTCAATCGCTTGTTCCAAACCTTGAGAGTAAGCGAACCCACCCACTGGCAGCGCGGGGCTCGCCAAATGCAGCGCAGCCAGAATGGCGTTAGCGTTTGTGACGGGCATGGGCTGCAATGGAAAGTTCTTCACCGAGATTGCCCATCGCCTGGTCATGGGCTTCTAGTCCGCACTCGTCCGGATGTGCGTGATGATGGTGGCCACCGCCACCATGACCATTCGCATACGCACCACCTTCGGGAATGAAAGGCTCCTGCACCAAGGTGACAGAACCGCCCAGACCGCGCACCATGTCGGCAAGCACCGCGTCGGGCTCAATCAGCACCGCATTAGGCTTGAGCATTGCACGTACATGACGATTGGCCAGGTGATAGACCAAACGCATCAGCTCGTACATATCGGCCGCCTGAACCTGCATGAGCTCTTGCACCGCGGCCTGCACCAAGACTCGCTCGCCTTGCTCACCACAGAGCACATCACCATGTTGCATCTGCTCACCGCGCGCCAGAATGACCGCGACGGCTCGACCGTTAGGGAGCATCGCAGCAAGTCGAGAACGCTGGCGGTCCTCAAGGGAGAGGGACAGAACGGGCCAGGGCTGTGGCCAAACTGTAGGCTCTTGAGTCAAGGCCGGATCATGCCCGGAGCGTTTGGTCTTCAATGTAATCGCCATACGAGACCTCAGAACAAAAAGTAGCGCTGCGCCATCGGCAACACTTTCGCGGGAGGACAATCCAACAACACACCATCAGCATAAACTTTATAGTTTTCAGGGCTCACCGTAATCTTAGGCGTCGCTGTATTGAGTTTCATGTCTGCTTTTGTCAGACTTCGCATTCCCTGCACGGTGGCGATTTGGCGACGCAGACCAAGCTCTGCTGGCAAGCCTCTTTGCACAGCAGCGCCCGACAGAAAGGTCAAACAGCTTGTCGCAATGGCGCTATGCGCCGCACCAAACTGCGGCCGGAAATGCACGGGTTGAGGCGTGGGGATCGATGCATTCGGATCACCCATCGCTGCCATCGTGATTTGTCCACCTTTAATCACGGTGGAGGGCTTCACGCCAAAAAAAGCCGGGCGCCACAAAACTAAGTCAGCCCATTTGCCGACCTCAATCGACCCAATTTCATGCGCCATACCGTGCGTAATCGCAGGGTTGATGGTGTACTTCGCAATATATCGTTTGATGCGTGCGTTATCACTCGTTGAGGGATCAGAGAACCCGGGTTCGCTCAAGGAGCCGCGCTGTTCACGCATCTTATGCGCCGTCTGCCACGTGCGCATGATGACCTCACCCACCCGCCCCATTGCTTGGCTATCAGAAGCAATCATTGAAAACGCGCCGATGTCTTGAAGAATATCTTCGGCGGCAATCGTTTCACGGCGAATGCGGCTTTCAGCAAACGCGATATCCTCAGCGATGGAAGCATCCAAATGATGGCACACCATCAACATATCCAAGTGTTCATCCAGCGTATTGATCGTAAAAGGACGCGTTGGATTCGTAGAAGACGGCAAGACATTACTCTCACCGCAAACGCGAATGATGTCCGGCGCATGACCGCCCCCGGCACCTTCGGTATGATACGTATGAATAACTCGACCTTTGATGACGTCGAGCGTCGCTTCAACAAAACCAGACTCGTTCAAGGTATCAGTGTGAATCGCCACCTGGGTGTCGGTTTCATCAGCAACCGTCAGGCAATTATCAATCGCCGCAGGCGTGCTGCCCCAGTCTTCATGTAACTTTAAACCGACTGCACCCGCTTGAATTTGTTCATGCAATGGTCCGGGGACGGAAACGTTACCTTTGCCCAATAAACCAATATTGATCGGATAGGACTCCATCGCTTGCAGCATACGCGCGAGGTGCCAAGGACCAGGCGTAACGGTCGTCGCAAAAGTCCCCGTCGCGGGCCCCGTTCCGCCGCCAATCATGGTTGTGACACCAGAACTCAGAGCCTCTTCGATTTGCTGAGGGCAGATCAAATGAATATGGCTATCGACCCCACCTGCAGTGACGATCATGCCTTCTGCCGCGATCACTTCGGTCGCCGGACCCACCACGATTGTCACGCCTGGTTGAATGTCGGGGTTTCCTGCCTTACCAATGCCTGCGATACGCCCATTTTTAATACCAATATCGGCTTTAACAATTCCCCAATAATCAATGATCAAGGCATTGGTCAAGACCGTATCGACACAGTCTTTACTCATGCGTTGTGACTGACCCATGCCATCCCGGATCACCTTCCCGCCCCCGAACTTTACTTCCTCGCCGTAGATCGTGAAATCTTTCTCGACCATGGCAAAGAGCGCCGTGTCGGCAAGCCGCACACGATCCCCTGTCGTGGGTCCAAACATCTCCGCATAGGCTTGTTTTGAAATCTTCATTTGTCTAGAGCTCCCATCACGGCACCGGTAAAGCCATACACGATTCGATCGCCTGCCAACGCAACCAGCTCCACTTCACGCTCCTGACCCGGTTCAAAACGTACCGCCGTACCCGCCGGGATATTCAAACGAAAACCTCGGGCAGCCTGTCGATCAAACCGTAAGGCCGCGTTAGTCTCGGCGAAGTGATAGTGCGAACCAATCTGAACAGGACGATCACCTGTGTTGGCGACCGTCACCTTGCAGGTCGTGCGCCCTACATTCATTTCGATTTCGCCATCGTCCACAAGCACCTGACCTGGAATCATTTTTGTAGTTGCCATCGCCTTTCCTTATTGAATCGGTTGATGAACGGTGACGAGCTTTGTGCCGTCTGGAAACGTTGCTTCCACTTGTATGTCTGGAATCATTTCCGCAACACCTTCCATCACATCGGAACGTGTCAGAATCTCTCGGCCTGCGCTCATGAGCTCCGCAACGGTTTGTCCGTCTCGTGCACCCTCCATGATCGAGGCGGTGATCAAGGCGATCGCTTCAGGCACATTGAGTTTAAGTCCCCGTGCACGCCGTCGTTCCGCGAGCAAGGACGCAGTAAAAATCAGCAACTTGTCTTTCTCTCTAGGTGTTAAATCCATCATGACCTCCGCACAGCAATAAGAATACGATTATGTCGCCCACAAACGAGGCGCCACGGCGCGACGCTCCACAACCAGCGGACGCAGACTCGCCCACGCCGCTTGTAATAAAAATTTGATTTCTATGGCCGGAGCGAGAATTCGCCCCACAACCACTCTCGGATGCAAAACCGTCCAGGCCACATCAGTCGCCTCTTGTCGCACCACTTGCAACGTCTCTTCACTCCAGGTTTTTGTGTCGGGCAATACTGCCCAAACCGTTGCAAACGCAAAGTATCCGCGTAGTCCAATCGGAGACAAAAACAAGGGGTCATTCCCCTCCAGCACCATGCGATCTAGCCACACGGTGCGATCCTCGATCTCAAGACGCAGCGTTTGCTTAAAGCTTCCTTCTGCGAAGGTCTCGCCCGAAGCCTGGCGTCCGAAGATCAAGTGATCCCAACCAATCATCGCCCCCTGCCCAGAAACACGGATATTGATATCGGAGGCAACGCGCGCACGATTAAAAAGAATGGTCTCTTGCGGTAACCATTCAAAGAAACCATCGAGTGCCATATCAATCTGTTGCGAAGCTAAGGCGCCGGAGTCACTGCCATACCATTTCGCCGCCGAAGGCGTCGTCACCAGGCCATGGCTGTTGGCCTCGCAGTCCACACGAACCTCTAACCGATCTCCTGCAGCGATGCCACCCGGTGGGTGCACAATAATGGCGTGACAAGGCGCATCGCCTTCGGGATACAACGCCTTTTGAATGCGTAAGGGACCAACATGCTTATGATGCAGTCGTGTTTTGCCGAGCGCAGGCGTTGGAGCCAGACTAAAGTCCAGCTCTAAGCGAGCTTGCCATGATGACCAAAAATTATCTTCGCTCATCGGAGAAGATCGCTTTGGCCAGCGTGCCTGTTCATAAGGGGACATGTCTGATGCATAAGCAAGTATGATGCCCGAAAGCATACCCAAATGGATGAGTTAGCGACCACTTCCCCCCCTGAAAAGTGCTTAACTTCGCCCCAGCTTAATTTGCACCAATATGGTTCAAAAGCCGACCTAAAATAGTGCATAAATCTTGGATCGCGCGACAATGTCCCACCACAACGCAGACGACTCACTCACCACTCAGGCGTCCACTCGCTCTATCAGTCGGCGCGAGGCCTTTTGGTTTTGGTTCAAGTTAGGTTTTTTAAGCTTTGGAGGGCCTGCCGGACAAATCGCCTTGATGCACACCGAGTTGGTAGATAAGCGTCGCTGGATTTCCGACAAACGCTTTCTGCATGCACTGAACTTTTGTATGGTGTTGCCAGGCCCAGAAGCGCAACAACTTGCTACCTACCTAGGCTGGCTGATGCATCGCACTTGGGGCGGAGTCGTTGCGGGTGTGCTGTTTATATTCCCATCGCTCATCTTGATTGTATGTTTATCTTGGATCTATATGGTCTACGGTGACACCACAATCGTCGCCGGGATTTTCTATGGAATCAAACCTGCGGTCACTGTGCTGGTGATCCAAGCCAGTTATCGCATTGGTTCGCGCACGCTACGCAATCCGTGGCTCTGGACGATTGCACTCTTATCTTTCTTTGCATTGTTTGTGTTGAGCCTTCCGTTCCCCTTAATCATTACGCTCGCGGCAATTGCCGGATGGGTTGGCGGCAAGCTTTCACCGGCCACTTTTTCCGTGCAGCACGCCACCTCTGCCTCAAAGAACTCCCTCAACACAGCGATCATCGACAACGACACTCCAAGGCCACCCCATACGCAGTTTAGTTATCCGCGACTCTGCATCGTTCTAGGCGCTGCGGCAACGCTCTGGTGTCTGCCTATGCTTGCGATGACGTCACTTTGGGGCTGGGGCCATACGATCACTCAAATGGGCTGGTTCTTCACTAAAGCCGCACTGCTGACCTTCGGAGGCGCCTATGCCGTGCTGCCTTACGTCTACCAAGCAGCAGTGGAAACCTTCGCGTGGCTCACGCCCACACAAATGATTGATGGCTTGGCGCTGGGTGAAACGACGCCCGGTCCACTCATCATGATTGTTGCATTTGTCGGCTTTGTTGGTGCCTTTGTGCAAAGCGCCCTAGGTGCAGATCAAGCCGTGCTATCAGGCGTCATCGCCGCCCTGGTCGTGACCTGGTTCACTTTCTTACCCTCTTTTGTTTTTATTCTGGCCGGTGCGCCGTTTATCGAGAGCACACACGGAAAACTAGCGTTCACGACCACACTTACCGGTGTGACAGCTGCCGTTGTCGGAGTGATTGCAAATCTTGCCCTGTTTTTTGCACTGCATGTGGGCTGGCCCAATGGGTGGGCGCAAGGCGTAGACCTGAAGGCCGTCGCAATCGCGATCGCCGCTGCCATCGCGATCTTTGTTTACAAGCGGGGCAGCATCGAAACCATTGTGGGCGCCGGGCTGTTGGGCTACCTCATCACAAGCTAAACGACACTAACCTTCGCGCAAATGGCAAGCCACCATGCGACCAGAGCCCAGCATCGTTTGCTTTGGCTCCTCGGTCTTGCATCGCGCAATCGCGTCAGGGCACCGCGTATGGAAATGGCACCCGCTGGGCCGCTTAACAGGGCTCGGTACATCCCCTTGCAAGACAATCCGATTCGTCTTCTTTTGAGGATCTGGTACCGGTACCGCGGAAAGCAACGCGACAGTGTAGGGATGCTGTGGATCAGCGAACAACTCTTTACGCTCGGCGAGCTCAACGATTTTGCCTAGGTACATCACCGCTACGCGATGCGTCATATGTTCCACAATCGCGAGGTCGTGACTAATAAACAGCAAGGCCAAGCCAAGCTCTTTTTGAAGATCCTGCAACAAGTTAACAATCTGTGCCTTCACAGAGACATCCAGCGCAGACACCGCCTCATCGCAAATAATCAAATCTGGTTCGGCGGCCAGGGCACGCGCGATACAAATTCGCTGGCGCTGACCGCCAGAAAACTCATGGGGCCAACGTGCGCCCGCATCTTTTGATAAACGCACTTTTTCCAACAGCTTGGCAACGCGCTCTTCGATCTCTTGTTCGGACTGACACAAGCCAAAATTACGGATTGGCTCCGCAATAATGTCATGCACG
>CAIUZV010000305.1 GCA_903903735.1 uncultured beta proteobacterium
AAAACCATCAACATCGATGCAGCCTATGTGAATGACAAGCTGGCAGAAGCCGCTGGCAGCATCGATCTCGCTCGTTACGTTTTATAAAAGGTATCCACCCATGAGCAATCGCCTATCTGTCATCACCACGCGCACGGGGGACGATGGCTCCACTGGCTTAGGCGATGGCACTCGTGTCGCCAAGGACAGCGCTCGCGTGCAAGCGATGGGTGATGTCGATGAATTAAATAGTTGTCTAGGCGTTCTGCTTGCCGAACCCTTACCCCAAGCGCTGGCCTCGGTGATTGCCCCGGCGCAACACGTCCTGTTTGACCTTGGAAGCGAATTAGCCGTACCAGGTTATTCACTGATGAAGGCCGAGCAGGTTGCGTATCTCGATGAGCAAATTGCTGCGCTGAATGCAACACTACCCGCCTTAAAGGAATTCATCCTGCCAGGTGGTACGCGCGCAGCCTCGCTGGCACATGTTGCACGCAGTGTATGCCGTCGTGCAGAGCGCTCGGTGGTGGCGCTACAGCATGAGGCAAAGCTAGGCCCCTTGCCCGGTCAGTATCTAAATCGACTCTCAGATTTGTTGTTTATTTTTGCGCGCAGCTTAAACAAAGCGGTCGGACAAACCGACTCACTTTGGAAACGTACTTAAGTTGATTTGTGCTGGCCAGACCATGCGCGACGGTCTGGCGGCGTATCTACTATCGTTAAGTTTTTTGTGACACGCGCTCACGGATCGCCAAAAAGAGCTTGATCAAAATAAACAGCTCAGGCAGCCCCGACAAGTACGTGTCATAGAAATCAAACGTATTAGGATCCCTCAGATCATCAATGGCTGACAATCCGTCCAGGTACGCGTACACATGGAAGGCAATGAGTGGAAGGATCCAAAGTGACCGACTCTTGTCGACCCCTTGCACCTTGATAATCCAATACGCGATTCCAAAATAAATGGCTGATATCCCAACGATCACGCCCATGCCGTAACTCACGAGGTCCTCGGATGAGGTCGTGAAAAAATACATCACCAGATTGAAAATCGCGACGTAGAAAAACATCTTCCATAATTCGTCAGGATTATCAAAAGGCTTGATCCGAGCTAATGGCGCAGCAGTGACGGCCGGCGCCGCCGTGGGCATTGCTGCACCACAGGCATTACAAAACCGGGCATCGTCGGGATTCTTGGCACCACAGGCGGTACAAAACGGCATCACAAACCTCGTATAGGAATAATGTAAGTGTAAGCGGTGTAAGCAATTAATACATGCTCGCAGCATACTTACGCATCAATCGGACCACAACCCGCCGTTTACATCCAACACTTCGCCTGTAATAAAGGCCGATTCGGGTGAAGCCAGGAATAAAACCGCCGAAGCGACTTCCGCAGCACGCCCCATCCGCCCCACCGGAATTAAATCGCGCAAAACTTGTGGAAAGCTCGTTGTCATCGCTGACGCAATGGGCCCGGGTGCTACCGCGTTAACCGTCACTCCGCTGGCTGCTAACTCACGCGCCAGATAGGACGTCATGATGTGTACACCCGCCTTAGAGACGCCATAGGCGACATTGCCGGCACGTTCCTGTTCTTTGGGATCAATCCAGGGGCGTGGGTTGCCGCCATTTTTACCCAGCACAGAACCAAAATTAATAATCCGGCCGTGTTGCTGCTGCTTCATCACAGGCATGACGGCCTGACAACACAGAAACGTCCCTTTTAGATTGATATCAATGACGCGATCCCACTCGGCTTCGGCCAAGGTTTGCGCACTACCGGCCGAGACAATTCCTGCCACATTGACAAGAATATCCAGCCGGCCGTGGCGTTTGACTACGCCTTCAACACATTGCTGCACATCGCGCGCATCCGTGACATCCAGTGCTACGTGCTCAATGCCACCGCCCGTATCCATCGCGCCTAGTCGTGTCGGCAAGTCTGCAGCGACCACCTGACAACCATAAGACGCCAACGCCTCAGACACTGCACTGCCAATGCCCCCTGCGCCCCCTGTGACGAGCGCTACACGGCCTGACAAAAATTGTGCTGCGTACATCGATGTCTCCGACAAAACTACCTATATGCGCTGTTCAGCGATACTCTGCGCAGCGAGTCGCCCGAAAACTAGTCCTTTCAATACGGAGGTCGCCCCCGCATAGTTGGTGTAATACATGCCGATCACTTCGCCGGCCGCATACAAATTTGGCATAGGGTAACCATCGGTATCCAGCACCTGACCATTTGGATTTACCTTCAGTCCGCCAAAGGTAAAGACGTTTGCCGAGATGATTGGATACGCCATGAACGGGCCGCGATCAATCGGCAGCGACCAATTACTTTTAGACGGTTGCAAGCCCGTTGTCGCTACACCATCTACCTTGAGCGGATCGTACCGATTCGGCGCTGCTCCGTCGCAAGCAGGGCACGCCGCGTTGTAGTCGACTAGCGTTTGCGCCAGCATCGTCGGATCAATACCTAGTTTGGTCGCAAGCGCCTCGATCGAATCTGCCTCAATGGCAGGCTGATCGCTGCGAATCGCCAGACGATAGTTAGGAATATCTTTGATGCGCTGATCCAGAATCACGTAGGCGATACCCTCGTCTTGCTCATAGATTCTGCGCGTGATTCGCTCATACCAAGCGTCCACAGTACCGGGCGCTTCGTTCACAAAACGTTTGCCGGACTTGTTGACCAGAATGCCGTAGGGGAAAATAAAGACCGAAGGCTCTGACACACCCGAGCGCGGATCAATTGGCTCAGCGTGGTAACTCCCAAAATCACCAGAGGGCGCCGCACCAATTTCAAGTGCCATCTCGATCCCTTCGCCGCGATTGAAATAGGCGCCCTTGCAAATCGGGCGCAAATAGACCGACCGGGGGCCGATGTATTTAGATTGCAACGCAGGATTGCCTTCAAAGCCACCGCAGGCCAACACGACACTGCCCTTGAAGCGGATTGTGCGTGCACCTTGCTGATGTGCAACGAGGCCCGCCACGCGTGCATCGTCATCCAGAATCAGACGACGCGCGGTCGTATGATAAAAAAATGTCACGCCCAATTTCTCTGCTTGGGCGGCCAGGGCATCGACCAAGGCCGCACCACCACCGACAGGCAACAAACGAGGCTGCGTCTTGGTGAGAAACTGCGTCGGCAGAAAATCAAACTTCACACCTAGGCCCTGCAACCACTTGATGGTTGGTGGCACTTTATCCGCGAAGTTACCAATCACTTCGGTGTCAGGCAAGGCCAGCGTACGCGTTGCATGTGACCAGTTTTCACGACCTGTTGCCATCTCAGCCATCAGATCGGGCTCGACGTACAAGCCTACGTTTGAAGCGAGGTAGTCTTCAAAGTCATCGGTCACCTGATCCAGCGCCTTCATGCGCAGATAGGCTTCGGTGTAACGGCTTTGTCCTCCACGATCTTCGCGCGACGAACGTTCGAGCAAGGCCACCTTTAAGCCACGCTCAGCAGCGGTGACAGCCGCCGACAAGCCGGCTACACCACAACCTGCGACGACGACGTCAAACTGTTGTTCCATTTTTCCTCCCACTCCAACACCTTCAGATACCAGGCGTACGCTTATCAATTCCGTAGAACGTGAAAATCTCTTTAGCACGCTCAAGTTCAGGCAAGCGATGGTAGTAGCCCTTGCGACTCGGCTTGGTGCCACACAAGCGACGCAAGTCCACCATCATTTCAGCGTGCTTGACCCATGTGCCTAACGAATCCATGATGGTCACGCCGTCGACTTCGGTCACACCGTTACGGGCCAACAGCACATTCATCGGTGCTTCGCCCGGAATAATGACATCGGCACCTTGTGCGATCAGCTTGCGGGCGGCGACCTTGAATTTTTCAATCATCTCGGTCGGATCGTCGAAGCCCTTCAAGACATCGTTAAAGGTAAAGCCTACCGGTGCGGCACCCGCAAAGCGTGACGACAAGCCATAGTTTTCTGCGTTTTGTGCGAGTAGCTCGTTGAAGTCCTCGATAAACACCAGGACGCCAAACTTGCGGCCAAGCAGGCAGGCCGTGAACATGGCCGACTCGCCGTACCCAATCACCGGGATGTCCACTAACGCACGAATCTCGCGTAAAGCTGGATCGGGCAGTGTACTGATCGAGTACGCATCGTAGCCCTGCTCTTGCGCCAACACCGCCGCTTGCATGAACTGCATACCATGTAAATGAAACAGTGCAGCGTGACGAATATCAGAGCCTGGGTAGTTAGAAGAGTATGTACCCGGTGCCATGCCGTGCATGTCGATTTGTGTATCGGGTCGTGCCACACGTGCGAAGTGGGCTTTGAGCGCCTGTTGATAAGGACCCAAATCCCCCAACACCGTAAAACTTTGATGCCAGATTTTCATGATGTGCTTAGTCGATTTTGACGTTGGCGTTCTTAACAACCTGCGCCCATTTGGCGACCTCGCCCTTATAGAAAGCATCAAACTCAGCGGGCGTTGAGCCGACAGGCTCGGCACCGGACTTGAGCAATACCTCTGTGACCGCCGGGGTGCGCACAGCGGCCTGAATCGATTCGGCTAGCTTGTTCACAATCGCGGTGGGCGTACCTTTAGGAGCAAAAACACCAAACCATGCGGTGGCATCGTAGCCAGGCACCCCGGACTCGGCGATCGTTGGAATCTCGGGCGCAACGCTTGAGCGTGTCTTGGTGCTCACTGCGATCGCATGCAACTTGCCAGACTTGGTTTGTGCCAAGGTCGTTAGGATGTTGTCGAACGTAATCGGCACCTGCCCTCCCATCACATCCGCCACCGCAGGTGCTGCGCCGCGATAGGGAATATGGTTGAGCTTGATACCCGCCATCGAGGCAAAGAGTTCCGTAAACAAATGCGAACCACTGCCATTGCCGGCGGTCGCATAGTCAGGCAGGTTCGATGTCCCTTGTGCTTTTTTTGCAGCAGCAATAATGTCTGCAACCGTTTTGTAAGGGGAATTAGGATTGGAGACGAGCAAGAATGCGGTTGATGCAATCTGCGAGACCGCCACGAAATCAGTACTAGGGTTGTAGTTCAGATTCTTGTACAAGCTCCCGTTGATCGATGTCGAGATCGTTCCCAACAACAAGGTGTAGCCATCTGGTTTAGATTTTGCGACAAACTCAGCGCCAATATTACTCGCAGCACCCGGCTTATTTTCAACGATGACTTGCTGGCCAAGCAGTGTCGTCATTTGGCTCGCGATTGCACGCCCAGCCACATCTGATGCCCCGCCCGCAGGAAACCCGACCACTAAACGAATGGGCTGCGTGGGGAACGCAACACTTTGCGCCACGGCTGAACCACCCGCCGTCAAACCTAACGCGAGCGCCCAAACGGGCATACATTTCTTTAAAAACATGTTGTCTCCTCAAAGATACTTCAGTGACCGGGATGGCAATATTTTGCTCTTTTGCCCGACTGCACTCCACTAGCCTACTGCGCGGCGCACAGAGTCCATCGACATTAACTTCAGGCGGGGGCCCGCCTTCATCATCTGGCCCGGCAACTGACGGCCCATCATTTTTTCAACCATCTGAGCCACCGCGATCAACTTCTCAAGATCGATGCCGGTCTCGTAGCCGCATTCATGCAGCAAATACACCAAGTCTTCGGTGCAGATATTGCCCGTTGCACCTGGCGCAAACGGACAGCCACCCAAACCGGCAATGGAAGACTCGTATTCCGTCACGCCCAGTTTCAAGCCGTTCATCACGTTGGCCAAGCCCACGCCGCGCGTGTTGTGGAAGTGCAACGCAATATGCACATCAGGAAATTTGTTGCGTACCGCATCCACGGTACGGGTCACCACAGGTGGGGTGGCCATGCCGGTAGTGTCACCAAAGCCAATACGGCGCACGCCGTAGGAATGGTAAGCCCCCACAATCTTCAAAATATTTTCGATGGGTACATCGCCTTCGAACGGACAGCCAAAGGCTGTGGCCAAGCCACCGTGCATCTTGATTCCCCATTGCTCTGCAATCGGCACCACTTGCGCGAAATCGGCAATTGCTTCATCAATGGTCTTATTCAAGTTCGTTTTGCAATGGCTTTCGCTCGCAGAGATGAAACCGACCATGACATCGGCCTTAGCAGCTGCGGCGCGCTCCGCACCGCGGGCATTGGGCACGAGCACTGCGATTTCTTTACCAGGCTTGCGCTGTATCTGCGCCAGTACATCGGCTGCATCAGCGAGTTGCGGCAAGGCACGGGGTGACACGAACGACGTTGCTTCTACACTTGATATGCCCGCATCGATCAAGGCATCGATGACGGCGACCTTGTCTGCAGTTGGGATGAATTCACGCTCAGCCTGAAAACCGTCGCGGGTGCCTACCTCAGTAATTTTTACAAAAGTTTTGCTCATCGTTCGTCTCTCTTTTGCTTTCTAACAGTAAATGTTGAAGTTGTTGTCTAGAATATTTTTTTGATTAGATGATTTTACGCCTAGATAGTTCAGCAATCGCCGCTGCCGTCAAACCAATTTCCTGAAAAACAGCGGCATTGTCCGCACCTAAATCTGGCGGAGGGCGATGCATCACACAAGGCTCGTCCGTGAACTTGATCGGAAACC
>CAIUZV010000306.1 GCA_903903735.1 uncultured beta proteobacterium
AGGCAAGAGCGGACGTTTCCGTCAGAACTTGCTGGGTAAGCGCGTCGACTACTCGGGCCGTTCGGTCATTGTGGTCGGTCCACAGCTCAAACTGCATCAGTGCGGTTTGCCTAAGCTGATGGCGCTTGAACTCTTTAAGCCGTTCATTTTTAATCGCCTCGAACTCATGGGTCTGGCGACGACAATTAAGGCTGCAAAGAAATTAGTTGAAAGCCAAGAGCCAGTGGTGTGGGATATTCTCGAAGACGTCATTCGCGAACATCCCGTGATGCTTAACCGCGCACCAACGCTGCACCGCCTTGGTATTCAAGCATTTGAGCCTGTTCTGATTGAAGGCAAGGCCATCCAGTTGCATCCTCTCGTTTGCGCGGCGTTTAACGCCGACTTCGACGGTGACCAAATGGCTGTGCACGTGCCGCTTTCGATCGAGGCACAAATGGAAGCCCGCACACTGATGCTGGCATCCAACAACATTCTGTTCCCTGCGAACGGCGAGCCTTCGATTGTTCCTTCACAGGACATCGTGTTGGGCTTGTACTACGCAACGCGCGAGCGCACGAACGGCAAAGGCGAAGGCATGTTCTTCGCTGATGTCGCCGAAGTGCAGCGCGCGTACGACAACCGTGAAACGACGTTGCAGACGCGCATTACTGTTCGCCTGCCGGAGTGGTCACGCGATGCGCAGGGCGAGTGGGTTGCTGGTGTGCAGCGCGTAGAGACCACCGTTGGTCGCGCACTGCTCTCCGAGATTCTGCCGAAAGGGTTGCCTTTCTCGGTACTGAATCGCGCACTCAAAAAGAAAGAAATTTCACGCCTGATTAACCAGTCGTTCCGTCGTTGCGGTTTGCGTGACACGGTGATCTTTGCTGACAAACTGATGCAGTCGGGTTTCCGTCTTGCAACGCGCGGCGGTATTTCGATTGCCATGGGCGACATGCTTATTCCTAAAGGCAAGGCCGATATCCTGGCCGAGGCTAGCCGCGAAGTGAAAGAGATCGACAAGCAGTACTCGTCGGGCTTGGTGACCTCGCAAGAGCGTTACAACAACGTGGTGGATATTTGGGGCAAGGCCGGCGATAAAGTTGGCAAGGCCATGATGGAACAATTGGCAACCGAGCCGGTCGTTGACCGTCACGGTGACAACGTTCGTCAAGAGTCTTTCAACTCGATTTACATGATGGCTGACTCGGGTGCGCGCGGTTCCGCAGCGCAGATTCGACAGCTAGCCGGCATGCGAGGCCTGATGGCTAAGCCAGACGGTTCCATCATTGAGACGCCAATTACTGCAAACTTCCGTGAAGGCTTGAACGTACTCCAGTACTTCATCTCGACACACGGTGCACGTAAAGGCCTGGCTGATACGGCGCTGAAGACAGCAAACTCCGGTTACCTGACACGTCGTCTCGTTGACGTGACACAGGACTTGGTTATCACCGAGAACGATTGCGGAACAACGCATGGTTACTCGATGAAAGCCTTGGTTGAAGGCGGCGAAGTCATCGAGCCGTTGCGCGAACGTATTCTTGGTCGCGTGGCTGCTGTAGACATCGTGAACCCTGACACACAAGAGACCGCGATTGCTGCAGGAACCTTGTTGGACGAAGATCTTGTCGACTATATCGACAAGCTCGGCGTGGACGAAGTTCGTGTCCGCACGCCGCTGACGTGCGAAACGCGTCATGGTTTGTGCGCGCATTGCTACGGACGTGATTTGGGCCGTGGTTACTTGGTGAACGTCGGCGAGGCGGTCGGTGTGATTGCCGCTCAGTCGATTGGTGAACCCGGTACACAGCTCACAATGCGTACGTTCCACATCGGTGGTGCGGCATCACGGTCAGCGATGGCAAGTGGCGTTGAGACCAAGTCAAACGGTACGGTTCGCTTTGCGAGCTCGATGCGTTATGTGACGAACCCGAAGAAAGAGCGCATTGCGATTTCGCGCTCCGGTGAAATCATCATCATGGGCGAAAACGATCGCGAGCGCGAACGTCATAAAGTGCCTTATGGCGCAACACTGCAAGTCAATGACGGCGACGTCTTGAAAGCGGGCTCGCGTCTAGCGACTTGGGATCCGCTCACACGTCCGATCGTGTCTGAGTACGCCGGTACGGTGCGCTTTGAGAACATCGAAGAAGGCGGTACCGTTGCGAAGCAGGTTGACGATGTGACGGGCTTGTCGACAC
>CAIUZV010000307.1 GCA_903903735.1 uncultured beta proteobacterium
CTCATTTCAGAGAATCGATTCAATGCTCTGATCAACGCGCTTACGACGCCGTAATCCCCGCTTCCTTGATCAGTTTTTCCCAGCGCGCCATTTCTTCTAGCACCATCGTCTGCGCTTGTTCGCGGCTATTGCCAACAGCATCAAGTCCCTGCTTACTCAACTGTTCTTGTGCAGCAGGTGATCTCACCACTGCAACAATTTCCTTGTTGAGTTGATTGAGCACTTCGCTGGGCGTGCCCGCGGGCGCGGCGAAACCTATCCAAAACCGCATCGCCATATTAGGTAGACCCACATCAACCGCTGACGGAACGTCCGGCAGTGCCGGCGAGCGCTGCGTATCTGTTACGAGTAGCGCACGCAGCCGACCCGACTTAATGGAGGGCAACACTGTTGGCATGGAGGACACCAGCGCCTGCACCTGACCGCCAAGTAAATCTGCCAAGACTGCACTCGCACCCTTATAAGGTACGTGTGTCATATTGATACCCGTCAAGCTTTTCAGCAGCTCACTACCCAAATGCGTGTTCGTGCCAACTCCACCGGATCCAAAAAATATCTTGTTCGGACTCTTCTTGACCAGCGCGATGAACTCTTCAAACGTTTTCACTGGCAGATCTGCATTCACCACCAACACGTGAGGCACAGAGGCCGCAATCGTGATCATTGAAAAACTTTTCTTCGGATCAAACTGAAGATCCTTGATCAATCCCGCCGCGATCGCAAAAGATGTTTCAGCTGTGAGCAAGGTGTAGCCGTCAGCATTGGCCCGAGCGACTGCGTTCCAACCAATCGTTCCACCGCCGCCCACGCGATTTTCCACAATCACTGGTTGCTTTAAACGCTCAGTGAGATGCTGCGAGACGATGCGCGCGACAATATCTGTCCCACCACCCGCAGAGTACGGGACGATGACGTTAACTGGCTTTCTCGGGTAGCCGCTGTCAGCCACCGCAATACCCGTCATGCTGAGTCCGCCTAAGGCAGCCAAGTAATGGTTAAAGTCTCTGCGCTTCATATTGTGCTCCGAGTAATTTTTATGGATTGTGATGACTATATTTTTTCGATAAACGATCTTGAATTCAGTTCAGACCCAGACGGGCGCATCCATCCCAAAGTTAGGGGCTGGCCTCTCCCACCTAGGGGCAGTCTCTGACATCCTTAAAACAGGGCCGAGTGTCAGCATCCGTCCATGATTAGGCGTATCCGTTTTAACGTAAAGTTTTTCAACTTCGGAGTCTGTGAGTGAACCTGGCGCTGCATCAAAGGCCTCAAGAAGACCGCGACGCTGAATGAACATGGCTGACTGACAAAGCGAGACGTTCACCTCGTAGCTTCCACCCTCTTTCGCCCTGCGAGCCATCGCAAGCATGACCCCTATCGCACCCATATAGCCAGTCAAGTAGTCACACATCGGCGCAAAGACTAATTTCGGTTGACCAGCGCCAATCGATTCGCCGTAGGTATGGCAAATGCCCGTCACGGCTTGAGCAACCTGCTCCCAGCCTGCTCGGTCTTGAAAAGGTCCTCCACTACCAAAACAGCTCACTGACAAATGAATCAGTCCAGGACAGATATCAAATAGTTGCTCTCGACCAAAGCCTTTTCTTGTCAATGCGCCTGGACGATAGCCATCAATCACGACATCTGCCGTCTTAACTAATTCGCGAAAGATTGCTGCTTGCTCTGCCACTTCAAAATCAAGAAAGCAGCTACGTTTGCCATGGCTAGTGTCTCGGACATGTTCTGCCACCTGCGGCAGCTGCGGTGCCGTAACCATCAAGACATCCGCTCCATGCTCACCTAACGTCCTACCGGCAATCGGTCCCGCCAAGATACGAGTGAGATCCAAGACACGCGCGCCATCAAGAGGTCGGGTTGCGCTAGACAAAGGCTTTGGCGCGCCTTCTCTCACCTTACGAATCTCGATGACTGGGCGTGCATTCAAGTATTGCCCCTGCGGATGAGCAAGCCACTCAGCTGGCGTTCGAATCAACCCCCCGCAGGCGCGAGCGTCTGCGATCGCCTGCTCTAGGTCCTCGCCCTTCCACCGCGCAACGCTTGACGAGACACCTTCAACGGTGTGCTCACACTGCAATACGCCAAGCACTTTTTTGGACAAGCTTGGCAAGTTGAGATGCGGTAACAGCCATTTTCCATCTTTCGTTGGCCAAGGCTGTGTGACCGTCAACATTTGCGCCATCGAGTCGGAAGGCGGTACCGGGGCGTATTGGCCGTCCGGCTTTTGCTTACGCGTGTAGTCTACGGTGCGAAGCGACGCTGCCGCATGGCGAACGTCTAATGACAAGCCTTGTCTTCGCCCGTGCCGCAACGCCCACAGATCATTAGCTGCGATACCGACCATTGCCAGCGCAGCAGAGACAGTTTCACCCACTCTAAACGGTGTCTTGTAAAAGGGATCTGTGCCCGCTATTGCAATCTGTTCACTTGGATTTTCTAGGGCTCTTACGCTGAGAAGCTCCTCGATGGCCGAACTAAATCCGACGGGCGACCGAGTCGCATTGACACCTGCACCTACTGAAGACACGAAACAGCTCCTTATCTCATTTCTCGCACAATAACGCTAATCCGCTTTTGGGATCCGTTCAGCAACCTTAGCCCATTTTTTTGAATCTGCAGCAATCAGTGCTGCGAGCTGCGCGGGGCTTGATGGTGTGACATCCATACCCGCGGTCGCCATGCGCGCTTTGAACGCATCCGTAGCGAGCACCTTTGCCACTTCTGCATTGAGCTTACTGACCACTGCATCTGGGGTTCCTGCTGGCGCTAATAAGGCAAACCAGGATGCGACGTTGAACTGCCCAAGCCCTGCTTGCGCAAAGGTTGGCACAGCGGGAAGCGCTGCGTTGGGTTGCGCGGAAGGCACACCCACTCCAGTTACTTTGCCATCACGCACGAACGGCGCTGCGACGGCAATCGAAATCACTGCAGCGGGGGTGCTGCCACCAATGACGTCAATGATGAATTTTCCGCTACCAGAACCACCGTAAGGGACATGCACCCAATCTAGCCCCCCTTCAAGTCGCAACTGCTCACCTAACATGTGCGCTGTGCTACCCACCCCAGGTGACGCATAAGACAGTTTGCCTGGATTCGCTTTGGAATAAGCGACAAGCTCTTTCATATTTTTTGCAGGGATGGAGGGATTCACGGCGACGACAAAGGCGACGTCGGTAAGCTTGGAGATCGGCGCAAAGTCTTTGCTCGCATTAAATGCAACATTTTTTTGAATGAAGGGCGCGATGGTTAAGGTTCCATCAAAACCCAACAACAGGGTATGCCCATCGGGCTTCGCGCGGGCCACCTCAGTGGTACCAATCACCCCGGTCGCACCCGCCTTGTTCTCCACCTGAAAAGATTGCCCCAGCCCTTTGGACAAGCCCTCGGCCAACACCCGCGCAAGCATGTCAGCCGAGCCACCCGGCGCAAACGGCACGATAAGTTTCACCGGACGCGAAGGATAGGTCTCCGTTTGTGCAACCGCGAAGCCAGCGCTTAAGCTGAAGATCAGCGCTTGAAGGGTGATGAGCGCACGTTGACTGAAACAAATCATTTTTATTCTCTTTTAAGATTGGATCAGGCAAGTATTACCGCTATTCCGGCAAGGACGTGCTAGGGGTATCCCTATAGCGATCTATCTTAATGGCGCAGCACAGCTTCACTGCTGAGCTTTGAGTCATTTGACTAGTCGCTTTCCGCTAAGATTGTGTCAAATCTATAACTCAACCGCAGTGAAACACTGCTAGGAGCCCTTATGAAGATCAGCTTACGTTTATCGGCACTGCTCTTTTCATTTTTTGCCGCATTCAATGCCACAACAATCCTTGCACAGACTTCGGACGCCTACCCAACACGCCCCGTGACAATCGTAGTCCCCTTCCCCCCCGGCGGAGGTACCGATGTCGGCGCGCGTCTCGTCGCTCAGAAGTTGTCACTCAAGTGGGGCCAACCAGTCATCGTGGAGAATCGTGGCGGCGCAGCGGGACGTCTCGGCGCTGATGTAGTCGCCAAGGCAAAACCAGACGGCTATACGTTATTAGTGGGCAACGTCGGTACGCAATCGGTTAATCCTGCGCTCTACAAAAAGATGCCGTATGACGCAGACAAAGCGTTTGCCCCCATTGGCATGATCGCCGAGCTGCCCCTGGTAATGCTCGTCACCCCGTCGCTGCCTTGGCAGAATATTAAAGATGTTGTGGACGCAGCAAAAAAAGAGCCTGGTAAAGTTACCTTTGCAAGTTCTGGTGCCGGTGGAGCGCCCCACCTTGCTGGTGAAATTTTTCAACAAGTCTCTGGCACCAAAATGCTACATATTGCTTATAAGGGGGGTGGGCCAGCAGCCCTGGACCTCATGGCAGGTCATGTGAATATTTACTTTGGGACTGTACTTGAATCCGTTGGTCACGTGAAAACTGGCAAGCTCAAAGGCTTAGGCGTCACAAGCGCCACCCGCTCGCCCGCCCTACCAGAATTGCCGACCATCGCAGAGAGTGGCTATGCTGGTTTTGATACAGGTTCCTGGATCGGCATGTTGGCCCCAGCAGGGACCCCAGCCGCTATCATTAACAAAGTGTCGGCGGATCTGAGAGAAGTCTTAGCTTTGCCCGAGACCAAACAGACCCTGATTACACAAGGCGCCACACCCTGGCCAATGACGCCTGAACAATTCGCCGCGCGAATTAATACAGATCGTCAACGCTATGGGCGCATCATCATGGAAAACAACCTTAGCTCCGACTGAGATGAATCTACTA
>CAIUZV010000308.1 GCA_903903735.1 uncultured beta proteobacterium
GCCGCACTGAAAGTCGCCCCAGCGACCGCGGGGACGGGGCCGCTGGGAGATTGGTAGGTCTTTCCGACATCCGTTGCAGAGATGTAATGCATGTACGCCCTCATTACCTTCGATACGTTTTGCTGTTTAAGGCAACACTATTACGCAACATATTTGCGGTACGGCTCAACCATTTTTTGGGCCAAAGTAAGCTGCGCCTCTGAAAGTTTGATTTTTCCGGCGAACTGATTTGTAAATAGTGAAGTCATCTCCGGTAATTTTGCCCCTTGACCTACAGCAAACTCAAGCACGATTTCTGCCTGGCTTTTCATTTTCGCCGGGTCTGCCCAGCCTAGTCCGTTGTTGGTTACTTCTGGGACAAGATTTGTTAAGTTGGTCAAGCCAAGTCCGATTCGCGCGTAGTTTTTTCCAGAGGCAGTCATTGCGACCTCATCGTTTGCTTTCAGAAATATAGCCAATGCCTCGTCGGGATTCGTCATCACAAATTGAATAGCCTGCATCGCACCGTTTACAAAAGCTTGGCACATCGCTGGTTCGGCTTTAATTCGCGCTGTTTGGGTGATTAAGGACTGCCCGTAAAACTCAAGCCCTGCTGCTTTAAACAGCATAAAACGTACATCGACGCCGTTGGAGGCAAGCGAGGGAATGGTGCTTGATCCGAAGGCAGCAACGCCATCAACAAGTTTTTCAATCAGCGATCTGTCTCGAACTTTAGAGTCCAACTGCACGAGCGTGACTTTGCTAAAGTCAAAACCGGCTTTTTTGGCGTACAGCGGTAGGAATGGATATTCACCGGAGCCGACGCTGGCACCCAGCTTTTTTCCTTCGAGGTCTTTGGGTGTTTTGATAGGCGAACTTGCTAACACACCCACACCCATCAGGGCATCGTAATTAAGTTGTGCAATAGAGGTGATGGGGAGTCCTTTGGCCGCTTGGACCATCACAGTTGGCGTCGCACCCATTCCAAACATAAAGGTGTTCGCACCCACGGCTTGTGCGGTTGGACCTGAGCCCGAGCCACGTGCGACCGTGACATCAAGCCCATTGCTTTTCCAAAACCCTTTATCTCGAGCGACATAGGCGAAAAGGTTTGGACCTTCAGGTAACCACGACGTGGTAAAGGTAATTTTGTTTGCACTTTGACCAATACTCGGAGCGGAAATACCGAGAGCCGTAATTGCGCTGCTAGCGCCAGCTAATTTAATGAAGCTTCGACGTGTTTGGTACATGAGCATTCCTTTTGAGCAGGGAAAGGTAGGGGGTTGTACAGCATCACGCTAACAAATATCATGTATACGTCAAGAGAAATATTGCGGTCGCGTTCTGATTGCTGATTGTGATGGAAATACATAAAGCACACTACCGGAGCACAAGTGACTGGTTTTTTGTTGTACTTTTAGCAATGCACCGGACTGGTGCCTAAGCAAAAGGCACGATTTATGTTTAAACCCTCTTCCGCCTTTGATATTGATATGCCTAAGTCTGAAGGTTTGGTAAAGCCTGCGAGCGCTAAACAACCTCTGTCAATCTCGATTGTCGAGACGCTTTCGCTTGAGATCGGCAACGGAAAGCTGCCCCCAGGCATGCACCTAGAAGAGGAGTGGCTTTGTCACCGTTTTGGTGCTTCCCGTACGCCTGTTCGAGAGGCGCTACGACAGCTGGCAGCGCGAGGCGCGATCGAAATCAAACCAAGACAAGGTGCGTTTGTCATTCAGCTCGACACCGCACGCGTGATCGAAATGTTTGAAGTGATGGGGTTTCTTGAGGCAGCGTGCTCGAGCCTCGCTGCGCGTCGGCATAACGCTCAAGATCGACAGGCATTAACGCAAGCGCATCAAGAGTGCATCGATGCAGCAGAGCGCGATGACCCGGAGGCTTTCTATCGCGCGAATGCAAAATTCCATGAGTGCATCTATGGAGCCAGTCATAATCGTCATCTACAGGAACAAACCTTAGGTTTACGCAATCGCCTCGAGGCCTACCGTAAAGAGGTGACCTTCCACGCAGGCTTAATGGCGATTTCGATCCAAGAGCACGAAATGGTA
>CAIUZV010000309.1 GCA_903903735.1 uncultured beta proteobacterium
GAAGTGTGTGCCGCAGGCGTAGGACGAACGTTCCAAATCATGAGGCCGTTCATGCGAATGTCGGTGGCCGAGAACGTCGTGGTGGGAGCTTTTGTCCGTGCATCTACTGACGAAGAGGCCTATCGATTGGCCCAAGAGGCCATCGAGAAAGTGGGCCTTTCTGCAATTGCTAATCGGATCGCTAGTGAGCTCACCAGCAAAGAGTTACGCCTGATGGAGTTGGCCCGTGCACTTGCAGGACAACCGCAGTTGCTATTGCTTGATGAAACGCTGGCCGGCTTGGGCCAATCAGAAGCGGAAGAACTCATCGTGGTGTTGAAACGTTTGGCGGCGGAAGATATCACCATTGTCATCATTGAGCACACCATGAATGTGATGGTGCGATTGGTGGATCGCTTCGTGGTGCTGAATCATGGCAAGGTGCTGACGGAGGGATCGCCTGAATCGATCATCCGTGACAAGAGCGTGGTGGAAGCTTACCTTGGCAAGAAATGGAGCGCAGCATGATGCTCGATATCCAATCCGTGACGGTGGGCTACGGCACGATTCCAGTACTGCGAGAAGTATCGATACAAGTCAAACCGGGTCAGTTGGTTGCGGTTGTAGGTCCCAATGGTGCCGGAAAATCCACCCTATTTAAAACTATTTCAGGTGTTCTCAAACCTAGTTCGGGAAAAATTCGATTCGAAGGCGTCGACATCGGAGATATTCCTGCAGCGCAACGCCCCCATTTGGGCATCGCCCATGTACCAGAGGGTCGCCAAGTATTTCCTTCTTTGACGGTCATGGAAAATCTGGAGTTAGGTGCTAGCACCGAGGCAGGGCGTCTGAATTGGAAAGACAACATAGAAAAAATTCTGGATTGGTTACCTCGATTGGCTGAACGTCGAGAACAAATGGCCGGCACCTTGTCTGGCGGCGAACAGCAAATGTTGGCGATTGGCCGTGGCCTCGCTTCCTCACCCAAGTTACTGATGTTGGACGAGCCCTCTATGGGGTTGTCGCCAGTCATGGCCGACTTTATTTTTGAACGATTGATTGAAATCCGACGACAAACCCAGTTGACCGTTTTACTCGTTGAGCAGCGCGTCGCGGAAGCGCTGGAGACGGCGGATTATGGCTATGTTCTCGAGGCGGGTCGCACCGTTCTCGAGGGAACTCACGATGTTTTAAGTGCGAACGATCGGGTTCGCCAAGCCTATCTCGGCATGTAAGGTGCTGAGACGTATTTGCCGCGTTTGCGGTTAACTTCAAGGAGATGAGTGATGAAAAGTAAAACAAGCCGTCGCGTTCTGATTAAAAAATTAGCGCTACCCGTAGCCTTGGCGATTGCCGCCGTGGTGTCACCTGTATATGCCCAAGCCGTCAAAGAGGTTAAGGTGGGATTGCTGGTTCCACTTTCGGGACTCTATGCCCGTCCTGGCGCTGTTATGCGCATGGGCGCTGAGATGGCGATCGACCATATTAATGCTGCCGGTGGCGTGAAAGCTTTGGGGGGTGCCAAGTTGAAGCTGGTGGTACTCGATGCGGGCGACACCACTGAAAAAGCAAAGAACGCAGCCCAACGCATGGTCTCACAAGAACCAGATTTGGTCGCTGCAACGGGCTCTTACCTCAGTTCCTTCACTTTGGCCGCGACGGAAGTAACGGAACGTGCCAAATTGCCGATGCTGACATTGTCTTACTCCGATCTGATCACGTCGCGTGGATTTAAATATGTGTTCCAGACCTCCGCCACTGCAGCGTCTCAAGCGGAGATGGCCTTGCCCGTGATGATGAAATTAGCCGAGGCCAATGGAGTGCGTCCTAAAACCGTTGCGATCGTGACGGACAACACGGGCGCTTCAGTAGCCTCTGTAAAACCCATGCGTGAGCGACTGCTCAAAGAAATGGGACTGCAACTTGTAGTTGACGAGACCTTTACCCCGCCCCTCGCCGATGCGACACCATTGATTCAAAAGGTGAGAACCGCACGCCCTGACATTTTGTTTGCTTTGCCAACTGCTGTTTCAGATGCCAAGCTGATTCTTGAAAAGCTCAACGAGTTTGGATTGGGTCAAGGCAAATTGCCAACCGTGGGTTTTGGCATCGTGATGGCTGAGCCCGACATGCTGAAAACCATGGATGCAAGCCAACTCGATGGCTTGATGTTAGCGGTTGGAAGTTGGGGTTCTAAAGGCCATGAGAAGCTGATTGCTGAACTCAAGACGCGCTACAACGAACCTTGGATGACCCAAAACGCCATCTCTACCTATGCGGACATGTGGGTGATCAAAGACGCCTTGGAAAGCGCGGGCAAAGCGGACCGTGAAGCTGTGGCAGTGGCCTTGCGCAAGATGGATGGTGGACCTTCTAAGTTTTACCCAGGTGGTCGTATCAAGTTTGATGAGAATGGCCGTCGAGTAGAAGCGGGCTTGACCATCATCCAATGGCAAAAGGGCACGCCTATCACGGTGTATCCACCTGACTTGGCAATGGCGCCACCGATCTGGAATAAGAATAAGTAATGCGCACAGCTCTGATCACAGGGGCGGCAGGAGGGATGGGCAAAGCCATCTCTTCGGCTCTGATCGAACAAGGCTACCGAGTTGTCTTGGTGGACCGTGACCAAGTCGCGGTAACAGCGTTGGCCCAATCTTATGGCGATAAAGCCATCGGTTGGGTGCTTGACATCACAGATGGGGCCATGGTGGAGCAGATACCGGATGGCTTGCCAGAAGGTTTTCGTGAAATCGATGTGTTAGTTAACAACGCAGGCCACGATATTGGCGGACGCACGCGGTTTGACTTGGGTTCGGCCGACGACTGGGCCGACATTATTCAAACCAACTTGATTGGCTTGATGCGCGTAACGCGCAGCGTGCTACCAGGCATGGTTGAGCGCAAGCGAGGTGATATTGTCAACATGGGATCGATCAGCGCTTTACGCATGGTGCCTGACATGGCGCCTTACAGCGCAAGCAAAGCAGGCGTGCATATGCTGAGCGACATCATTCGCGGCGAGTTAGCGCAGACACCGATAAGGGTCACCGAAATTTTGCCGGGACTCACTCGCACGGGCATTGTGCGCACCCGCTATCGCGGAGACGAAGCCCAAGAGAAAGCTTATTTCGACCAGTTCGAGATGGCATTGGATCCTAAAGATGTTGCACGCACAGTGATTTTTGCATTGAGTCAGCCACCCGAAGTGCAGATCGCCCAGATAGTGGTGTTGCCGGTTAATCGCTGGTAAAAAATATGCGAATTGCGATTGACCAAGCCCGCTTGCTACTTGAAACCGTCATGCACAAACTAGGACATAGTCCGCAAGAGTCGGTCATCATCGCCGACCATTTGATGGACTCCGAGTTACGTGGATTACGTCAAGGTGGATTGGCCCGTGCCATCAGTATCTCTGAGCGAATAGCCAAACACGCTACGCCACCCAAACCTATGCGCATAGAACATGAGACCGGTGTCTCTGCCCGAATTGATGGGGGCGATAACGTCGGGTATCTGGTAGGGCGCTACGCAACTGAAATTGCCTTAGAGAAGGTCAAAGCCAATGGCATTGCAATTGTGGCGGCGCATAACACTTGGTATACCGGTATGTTGTCTTACTACGCTGAGATGGCGGTAGCTGCGGGCAAGGTCGTCATGATTGCGTCAAACGCGACCGCTTGGGTAGCGCCGCATGCTGCTACGGAAGGCAGATTCGGTACCAACCCGATGTGCTTTGGTTTTCCGGGAGAAGCGAATCCTGTGATCTGGGACATTGGCACTTCGATCATCATTCATGCCGATGCTATGTTGGCCAATCGTTTAGGACAACCTATTGCCGAGGGTGTTGCTTATGACAGTAAAGGACACATGACGACTGACCCAAAGGAAGCCTTGAGTGGTGCTTTGGTGGCTTGGGGCGGTGCTAAGGGTTCTGGTCTTGGTTTAGTGGTGCAGCTGCTGGGCATCATGGCGGGATCCACCGTGATTCCACAAGACCTCTCACGCTTTGGTTTTTTGACGGTGTTGGTGGACCCCGGTTTGTTATCGCCCGGTGAAGATTTTTCTGCAAAGGTGTCTGAGTATGTCGATTGGGTCCATAGCGCGCGACCTAGCGATCCAGATGTGCCGGTGCGCGTGCCATTCGAGCGTTCGATGCAGGATCGGGAACGCCGAATGGCGGAAGGGTTTGTAGAGATTCCAGACTTGATTCACAGCAGTTTGCTGAAATTGGCTGCTTAATATTTTTATAAATCGAATGGGTATCCATCAATGAACTCAAATCCTGTAGCCATAGTCACAGGCGGTGCACGCGGTATAGGCGAAGCGGCTGTGCGCAAATTTTCTGAGCTGGGTTATGCAGTGGCCGTGCTCGATGTCAATCGCGTATTGGGCGAGGCCTTGGCCCAAGAACTTCAAGCCCATGGCAAACCAGCCGCTTTCTACGCTTGCGATGTAGCAGACGCCGTGTCGTTAGATCAATTGGCAGCAGAAATTGAAAAAAAAATGGGTTCGGCTTCTGTCTTAGTGACATCGGCCGCATTGATCCCCAATACAGAGTCCATCATGGAAATGGACCTAGAGGCGCATGATCGGATGTGGCGCGTTAACTACCACGGTACTGTGCATGCTTGCCGCAGTTTTGGACGACAGATGATTGCTGCGAAGGGAGGCGGCTCAATTGTGACCTTAGGGTCTATCAACAGTGTGTTGCCACTTCCGCTTCCAGCCTATAACCCTGGTAAAGCAGCAATTGCGCGCTTGACGCAATTGCTTGCATCTGAATTGGGCCGCCACGGTATTCGTGTCAATAGTGTCGCGCCTACCTACGTGATGACCCCTCAACTGCAAGCGCGGATTGATGCTGGACAAAGAGACCTTGCCAAGATGATGCAATCGCATGCTTTGGATTTTTTGCCGACGCCAGCTGATATAGCTGACGCCATGGCTTTTTTATGTTCACCTTCGGCCCGTGCCGTGACAGGAATTTTGCTTCCTGTCGACTCGGGTTGGATGGCGAGCGCAACTTATATGACCTATGCAGGTGGAGTACCTTGGGATGCATAAAAAACCGATTGGATTTGTTGGTTTAGGCAATATGGGAGGCCGTATTGCTAGGCGCTTGGTGGACTCTGGATTCGCGGTGCTCGGCTCTGACGCAGTTCCGGAGCGTGCTGCGTCCTGCGGTGCACAGGCAGCCCTTTCATTGGCTGAGGTTGCCGAGAAATCTGACATTGTTTTGATGTCGCTTCCTGATAGCCATGTGGTGGAGGCTGTTGTGGAAGGGAAAGAGGGGCTTTTGAGGTACGCCAAAGCGGGCCAAATCTATGTTGACCTCAGTACTGCCTCGGTGAACTCCACACAGCGTATCGCCAAAAGTTTTGCGGATCTGGGCGCGTCTTATATCGATGCAGGGATTTCAGGCGGTGCGGCAGCGGCTGAAAAGGGAACCTTGACTTTGATGGTGGGCGGCAACGCGACTGTCGTTGACAGCCTGAAGGAGGTGTTCGCGCCTTTCTCTACCAAAGTGGTTTATATGGGTGCTAGTGGAGCAGGGCACACCACGAAATTGCTGAATAACTTTCTCAATGCCGTGAGCTTGGCTGCCTCAGCGGAAGTGATGGTGGCGGGTAAGAAAGCGGGACTGGACTTGCATCTCTTACTTGATGTGCTCAACAGCAGCAGTGGCGTCAACTTTGCTACCTTGAATCGTTTTCCACGTATCGTGGATGGCGATTACCTTGAGGGTGGCTTGACGGGAAAACTCATGACCAAGGACGTGGTGCTTTATGTGGACTTGATCCGTGAACTCGGTGTCGTGTCCCTCAATGCTGCCGGTCCTATGTCAAGTTTTGGACTAGGGACAGCTCTGGGTTACGGTGACTTGATCAGCAATCGCGTGGTCGACGCGATTGGCGATGTCTCTGGCGGCGTACGTTTGAAATCTTGAATAGAAAGGCGCAGTAATGAAAGTTTTCCATGGCAGAACACAGGGGGCGTTGTCCGAACAACGGGGGCCCACTTTTACCGGAAGCGTGTGGGCAGATCCGGTCATGCCGGCGA
>CAIUZV010000310.1 GCA_903903735.1 uncultured beta proteobacterium
ATGTAGCCCCAGATGTCGCGATTCAAATCAATCAGAATCGTATTGGTGCGCGCAATCGCATCAAACAATGCGGCCATCCAGTCGTGCGGTTCAATCTGAATCGTGTATGGATTTTGCTTGAGACCTAATCGCTTCAAGACACGGCCACTGAACGCGGGCCAATCGATTTCGGGATAGGCGGACACGTGTGCGTTGTAGTTACCTGTCGCACCGTTCATCTTGGCGAGGGGTACCACGGCTTGGATGTTTGCGATCGCATCACGCAACCGAGCCGCGACGTTGGCGAACTCTTTCCCCAAGGTGGTGGGCGTGGCAGGCTGACCGTGTGTGCGAGAAAGCATCGGCTGTGCCGCCTGTGTCTTGGCGATATGTTGCATAGCAGCGTAAACTTTTTGAAGCTGCGGCAACACGACTGTGTCCCGTGCACGACCGAGCATCAGCGCATGCGAAGTGTTGTTGATGTCTTCGGAGGTACACGCAAAATGGATGAACTCCCCCGCCCGTTCGAGCTCGGCATCGCCCGCGACCTTCTCTTTTAGCCAATATTCAACGGCTTTCACGTCGTGATTGGTGGTTTTTTCAATATCCTTGATGCGTTCGGCATCGGCTTCCGAAAAGTTAGAGACCAGACTCAGCAGCTTGGCCCGTGCGCCAGCGCTGAAAGCCGGAAGCTCGGACAAACCCGCCTCAGACAGTCCAATCAGCCAAGCAATTTCCACCTCAACGCGGTGCGCCATAAAGCCCGCTTCGGACAGCAGTGGTCGCAGTCCGTCACAACGCGAGGCGTAGCGCCCGTCAAGCGGCGACACGGCATTAAGCGAGCTCAAGGATAGATTAGTTTTCATAGGTGGATTTAGGACAAAAAAACAACATAATGGATACAAAGAAGTTTATCACCCCCTCGCATAAGCCATTAGGCCTACCCCAGCGGATACACTATAAGTTATAGGCTTTCTGGGCATGCAGCTCAGTCAAGGCACCTTAGCTAATCTTTGTTTAGTCGGTTACATGAAACTAATAGCCTCTCTCACAAGTCCCTACGTTCGCAAAGTACGCATTGTGATGGCTGAAAAAAAACTCGACTACGAGTTGCAATTAGAAAATGTCTGGGCCGCCGACACGAAAGCGTCTGAGTACAACCCTCTAGGCAAAGTACCCTGCCTGATCACAGACGACGATACGCCACTTTATGATTCACGCGTGATCGTGGAGTACCTCGACACACTCTCACCTGTCAGCCACATGATTCCCAAAACGGGGCGCGAACGCGCGATCGTCAAATGTTGGGAAGCTCTAGCCGACGGGACGCTCGATGCGGCAATTATCATTGTGAAAGAACTACAGCGCCCTGCCGAACAGCAGAGCAAAGAGTGGATTGACCGCCAATACGGAAAGGTTCACGCAGCCTTAGCTGCAATGGAAAATGATCTGGGAACACAGTCGCACTGCATGGGTGTCGGCTACAGCCTAGCGGACGTAGCCGTCGGTGTAGTGCTGGGCTATCTGGATTTCCGCTTCCCCCAGATTGCGTGGCGTGACAGCGCACCTAATCTGAGCCGTCATTACGCGAAGCTGTCCTTGCGCCAGAGCTTTATCGACACGGTTCCAGTCGTCAGTTAACGCGCTTCTTCGGGCACAGGGCATCGTCATTTAACTGGCGATGATTCCACCGCCTAAACAAACATCACCGTCGTACAACACCGCGGATTGCCCAGGTGTCACGGCCCACTGTGGGTCTGTGAAACGCAACGCAAACACCTCTGACGTCGCCCCACTCAAGACGCAGGGTGCATCCGCCTGACGATACCGCGTCTTTGCGGCATAGCCACCCGCCTCAGGGGCCACTCCAGACACCCAACTCGCCTGATCGGCAGACAACGCGTCAGACAGCAACCACGGGTGCTCGTGACCCTCCACCACATACAGCGCGTTGTTTTCCAGATCTTTGCGCGCGGCATACCAGACCGGGCCTGTGCCATCTGCATGCTGATGCCCTTTCACACCACCGATTCCTAGACCCTTGCGCTGGCCGAGTGTGTAGAACGATAAGCCGTGGTGCTTACCGACTTGCTTGCCCGACTCGGTCAAAATTGGACCGGGCTTGGTCGGCAGATAGCGATTCAGAAATTCACGGAACGGGCGCTCACCAATAAAACAAATTCCGGTGGAATCTTTCTTAGCAGCATTCGATAGCTTGAGTTCATGCGCAATGCGCCGCACTTCGCTTTTAGGAATCTCACCCAACGGGAAAAGTGTGCGCGATAGTTGTGCCTGATTTAAACGATGCAAGAAATAGCTCTGGTCTTTGGTGTGATCCAAGGCCTTGAGCAACTCAAAGCGCGAGCCTGCCGCGCTCTCAACTGAGCGGACACGCGCGTAGTGACCGGTTGCAATGTGATCGGCCCCCAGTGACATGGCATGGTCCAAAAACGCCTTGAACTTGATCTCTGCGTTACACAACACGTCGGGGTTGGGTGTGCGTCCCGCAGAATACTCGCGTAAAAAGTCCGCGAACACCATGTCTTTATATTCAGCCGCAAAATTCACGGCCTCGATATCGACACCCACCACATCGGCCACGCTCACCGCATCCAGCCAATCCTGACGGGTGGAACAATACTCTGAGTCATCATCGTCTTCCCAGTTCTTCATGAACAGGCCCACGACTTCATAACCCTGCTCTTTGAGCAGCCAAGCAGTCACCGACGAGTCAACGCCGCCGGACATACCGACAACGACGCGTTTTTTTGCCTTGAGGTGCTTACTGGGGGCTGAATCAGTCATATTGGGTGAAATTGTAGTCGGGATCGTAGAAAGTGCTCTAGGGTCAAGCCGCGTGCCATGGTGTATAAATCAGGGATTCATTTTTTTCTATTTGGAGAAGTCTATGCGCATTGGGATTCCGCGCGAGACACGCGATGGCGAGACCCGGGTTGCCGCCACCCCTGAAACCGTCAAAAAATACGTCGCCGCCGGCCACCAAGTGCTGGTCGAACGCGATGCGGGACTTGCCGCCCACTTTAGCGATGCGGCCTACGAGCAAGCGGGTGCGCAACTGACCGATGCCGCGCAAGCGCTGTCGGCTGCGCTACTTCTCAAAGTTCGTGCGCCCGACCATGCAGAACTTGGCAAAATCCAGCGCGGCACAGCGATTGTTGGCATGCTGGATCCGTTTGATGAAGCCGGACTTGACGCGATGGCGCAAGCCGGCCTCACTGCTTTTGCGCTCGAAGCCGCCCCACGCACAACGCGTGCGCAAAGCCTCGACGTCTTGTCATCCCAAGCAAACTTAGCAGGATATAAGGCCGTGTTGCTTGGTGCCCATTACTACGGCCGCATGTTCCCCATGATGATGACAGCGGCCGGCACGATCAAAGCCGCACGCGTCGTGATCTTGGGTACAGGCGTGGCAGGTCTACAAGCGATCGCCACCGCGAAACGTTTAGGCGCAGTCGTCGAAGCATCGGATGTGCGTCCTGCCGCGAAAGAGCAAGTTGAATCACTCGGCGCGAAATTCATTGACGTGCCATTTGAAACGGATGAAGAGCGTGAGATCGCGCAAGGCGTGGGCGGTTATGCCCGACCCATGCCAGCGAGCTGGATGGCACGACAGGCCGTCTTGGTCTCCGAGCGCTGCAAGCAAGCGGACATCGTGATTTCGACCGCCTTGATTCCTGGTCGCCCCGCACCAACCTTGATTTCAGCCGAGACGGTGCGTGCCATGAAGCCGGGTTCGGTCATTGTGGATCTGGCCGTTGAGCGTGGCGGTAATTGCCCGCTTTCGCAAAAAGGCCAAGTCGTGCAAGAAAACGGTGTGACGCTTGTTGGCCTGACCAACTTGCCCGGCATGATCGCAACCGATGCCTCTGCTCTGTATGCACGCAACGTATTGGATTTCCTCAAGCTCATCATCGACAAAGAAGGCAATC
>CAIUZV010000311.1 GCA_903903735.1 uncultured beta proteobacterium
CATCAATCACCCTGAAGTCGAACCGATGGCGATCGGACGCAACTTCCTGGTCAAGATCAATGCCAACATCGGCAACTCGGCCGTCAGCTCCGGCATCGCTGAGGAAGTTGAAAAGATGACTTGGTCAATCCGCTGGGGTGGCGACACCGTCATGGATTTGTCCACCGGCAAACACATTCACGAAACGCGTGAATGGATTATCCGCAACTCACCCGTGCCCATCGGTACCGTGCCGATTTATCAAGCGCTTGAAAAAGTAGACGGTAAAGCAGAAGACCTGACGTGGGAGATTTTCCGCGACACGCTCATCGAGCAAGCAGAACAAGGTGTGGATTACTTCACCATCCACGCAGGGGTTCGCCTGCCGTTTATCCCGATGACTGCAGATCGGATGACCGGCATCGTGTCACGCGGCGGCTCAATCATGGCAAAGTGGTGTCTCGCGCATCACAAAGAAAGCTTCTTGTACGAGCGCTTTGAAGAAATCTGCGAAATCATGAAGGCCTACGATGTGAGCTTCTCGCTCGGCGATGGCTTGCGCCCTGGCTCAGGCTTCGACGCGAACGACGAAGCACAGTTTGCAGAGCTCAAGACCTTGGGCGAACTCACCAAGGTCGCTTGGAAGCATGACGTGCAAGTCATGATCGAAGGCCCGGGCCACGTTCCCATGCAGTTGATCAAAGAAAACATGGAGATGCAGCTCAAGCACTGCGATGAAGCGCCCTTCTATACGCTAGGACCGCTCACCACAGACATCGCACCCGGCTACGACCACATCACGTCGGGCATCGGTGCCGCGCTGATCGGTTGGTACGGCACAGCCATGCTTTGTTATGTCACCCCCAAAGAGCATCTGGGCTTGCCAAACAAAAAGGATGTCAAAGACGGCATCATCACCTACAAGATTGCAGCGCATGCGGCAGACTTAGCCAAGGGTCATCCGGGCGCGGCGATTCGCGACAACGCGTTATCCAAGGCGCGCTTCGAATTCCGCTGGGATGATCAGTTCAACTTAGGCCTCGACCCTGATACCGCAAAAGATTTTCATGACGAGACCTTACCCAAGGACTCAATGAAAGTGGCGCACTTCTGTTCGATGTGCGGTCCACATTTCTGCAGCATGAAAATCACGCAAGACGTACGCGACTATGCGAAGAAACAAGGCTTAGAGAACGACGCGGCACTCAAAGCCGGTATGCAGGAAAAAGCCGTTGAGTTCGTCAAAAAGGGCTCCGAGATTTATCATAAGACGTAACTGCGCAAACTAGGTGCACTGATGTCAACGACTAGACTGTCACTCGTCAACGCCGCAAAAGGCGTTGGCTGTCTAGTCATTGTCATCCACCACTTAGCTGTGTATGGGCCGATGTCTGAAGTGATCGGCGCCCAGTACCCGAAGTTAATCGAAGCACTGATTATCTACGGCAAGCTCGCAGTTCAAATGTTTTTTGTCTTTGGCGGCTATTTTGTTGCCGCACAAATGATGCCTCGCGCTGCGCCTACCGCAGTCGCAGCGCCCGCGCTCATCTGGAAACGCTACAAACGGCTGATTACCCCCTTTCTGTTTGCCGTCACACTCGCAGCGCTTATTACGGCGCTTGTGCGTCCCTGGTTTATCCATGACTCACTGTCGGCCGCGCCAACCTTTGGTCAGCTGCTTGCACACGTTTTTTTACTCTATGACCTGATTGGTTTGGAAGCGCTTTCGGCAGGGGTTTGGTATGTCGCGATTGATTTTCAACTGTTTGCCTTGACTACAATTTTTACCGCCCTATGCTGGCGAATGCCTGCGAGTTTGCAACGCGTTTACCCACTGGTCATTATTGCTCTCACGGCCTTTTCTCTTTGGGTGCTGAACCGCAATGACGCCCTCGAGGCCTATGCGCCATTTTTCTTTGGTTATTACGGCTTGGGCGTGCTGGCCTATTGGACCGCGCACACACGCTTAGGTCGGTTTGGGCTGGTATTGATCGCGCTGCTTGGTTTGGTGGCCTTATGGCTGGAGTTTCGCAAAGCGGTTGCGACCGCCACGATCACGGCATTGTTGCTAGCGCTTGCCGATCTGCGCGGCCGACTCGAACACTGGGGTGATCACCCCGCACTGAACTGGCTAGGCGAGCGCTCTTACTCCATTTTTTTAATTCACTACGGCATCTGCATTGGCATCAATGCGCTGTGGAGTCTCTGGTTCCCTACCGGCCTGTGGATCAACGCGGCGGGTATCGTTGTCGCGGTCGGCCTATCGTTAGCGGCGGGCGCCTTGCTGTATCGCCTCGTCGAAACACGCAACAATGCGTTGGGCCTTAACGCACGAACTGGATGTCTAGTGGCAGCAGTGGCCCTCACCTTGGTGCTTGAGCGGTCTATCTAAGGCGAGTTAGCCTAAGTTAGGCGCCAAGGTCCGTTTGACGTCTTTCTCGGTACGCCCAGAACGCTTCACGTAATCCTCGACTTGATCCTCACCAATCGGGCCTACGCTGAAGTACTGCGACTGTGGATGACTGAAATAAAAACCTGACACACTCGCAGCGGGATGCATCGCGTAACTTTCAGTCAGCATCATGCCGATGTCTGCGCCGTCTAAGACTTCGAACATTTCACGCTTGACGACATGCTCCGGGCATGCGGGATAGCCTGGCGCCGGCCGTATGCCGACGTACTGCTCTTTGATCATCTGCTCGTTCGTCAGTGCTTCGTTCGCGGCGTAACCCCACAAATCTTGACGTACGCGCGCATGGAGCGCTTCAGCGAATGCCTCTGCCATGCGGTCGGCTAACGACTTAAACATAATGGAAGAGTAATCGTCGTTC
>CAIUZV010000312.1 GCA_903903735.1 uncultured beta proteobacterium
CCTGAGGCTGTCTTGATTGAAAGCAGCAGTTTCACAGAGAGTCCAGAGGGCGGTTACGCCGTCCAGTTGCGTTTGAAAAATACACAGCATCACGCCGTGGCGATGCCAGCACTGGAACTCAATTTGACGGACGCACAAGACCAAGTGCTGGTGCGTCGTGTCTTCCGTGCCCAAGAGCTGTCCGCCAAGGACCACCTGCAAGCGTTGCGGGATGTGCGGACTACCCTGCATTTCGATTTGGACGAAAAAGTTAGTAAACGTATCACTGGTTTTCGTGCCATCGTTTTTTATCCTTAATCTTTAGAAAGATATTTATGGCTTCGCTGATTTGCGGCTCGCTCGCGTTCGACTCCATCATGAGCTTTGAAGGACGATTTGCCGAGCAAATCTTGCCTGACCAACTTCACATTCTGAATGTTTCGTTTTTGGTGCCAGCGCTGCGTCGTGACTTTGGCGGCTGTGCCGGCAATATTGCCTACAGCTTAAAAATCCTGGGTGGTACACCCTTGCCGATGGCGACCTTGGGTACCGATGCGGCGGACTACATGAAGCGTCTGACGACCTTGGGCATTTCGACGGAGTTTGTGCGTGAGGTGCCTGATAGCTACACCGCACAGGCCATGATCATGACGGATCGTGACAACAACCAAATAACGGCCTTTCATCCGGGTGCCATGATGCAAGCGCACATCACCAAGATTGAGAAGCGCTCGGATATCAAGTTGGCCATCATTTCGCCTGATGGGCGTGATGCCATGGTGCAGCACGCTGAGCAGCTCAAAGCAGCTGACATTCCTTTTGTCTTCGATCCAGGCCAAGGCTTGCCGATGTTTGATGGCGCAGAGTTGATGCGTTTCATTGATCAAGCCACTTGGGTGACCGTGAATGATTACGAAGGCAAGATGCTGAGTGACCGCACGGGATTGAGCCACGCAGATATTTCGCGCCGTGTGCGTGGGTTGATTGTGACGCTGGGTGCACAAGGCTGCGAAGTTTGGATCGATGGCGAGAAAACGCTGGCGCCTCCCGTCAAACCAGCTGCGGTGGTTGATCCAACAGGCTGTGGGGATGCATGGCGCGGCGCACTCTTGTTCGGGTTAGAACAGGGCTGGTCATTGGCCAAATGTGCAGCATTGGGTAACCAAGTGGGTGCGCTCAAAATTGCGCAACGTGGACCGCAAAACTACACGGTTGACAGCTTAGCTCTGGCCTAAGTTGTGTGGCGCTTTGCGCGCCTAGATCAGTTGGACAAAGCCGCCCAGTCGGCTTTTTCGCAAGCCGCTGCGCTCACTTGCAGTTGTTTTCGCTTGGATGTTTGTCCGCGCACCAAGCGCACCTCGCGCTTAGCAATTCCTAAGGTGTCTGCCAGCCATGCCACCAAGGCCAGGTTTGCTTTGCCGTCGACGGGTGGCGCATGCAAGCGCACACGCAGAGCGCCATCGTGTTCACCATCTGCTTGGGTGCGTGATGCATTGGGTATCACGTGGATATCTACTATGACAGCGCCTGACTTATCCGGGCGTAGGTAGGGTGCAGCGCTGAGTGTCATGACATTGGGGTAAAGAAAAAGCCCGAGGCCTTGCGGCGTCGGGCTTGAGCTAACGGTAAACCGTCGCCTTGATCAATGAAGATTAAGGCTTGCTTGCTGTTGGGAAAGGCCAAGCAGCTTGCGGATTCAACGTAGTCTGCGCGCGGGCAGCGGGTGCTTTCGCAGCTTTCTTCGCGGCAGGCTTTTTAGCAGCCTTTTTAGCAGC
>CAIUZV010000313.1 GCA_903903735.1 uncultured beta proteobacterium
GCCAGCTATTACGATCATGACACATGCAGGTCACTGCTTACGCAGCCCCGATCCTGCACCTGCATCAAATGCGGTCAACACAAATGATGCTGTTTTTGACACACCTCTGCGGAAGGTTCGTGAAACTGCGGGCTAAGTTTCCGTCGACCTAAGCAAAGCTGGCAGACTCAATAGCTCTGTGCAGAACACTATGTAGCTGCGTGACGAAATCTCTCAATCTCGCCACGCCCACAGATAAATAGATTGAGAAACTCTCACTCTACCTATGACAGAGTATTTATCACGGAGTGAGGAAAGTTATGAGAAAAAACACGATTATGGAAGTTTTTGGGTATCTTAAATCTAAGCAGATTGTTTCTGGCGAGAGCGAATTTTGTGAGCATTGGCTTGGTTGTTCGGAAGGCTACATGCGTAAACTACGACACAAGAAAACAGAACCAAGTCTCGGCACGATCGCAATATGTGCGAGTAGATTACAGAATGCTGCTGAACAATTAGGAGCGTTGCCGCGCTATCAGCCATTAGCAAAGCAGCTTGCTTCAATGAGTATCAAATGCCGTTCATTGGTTGATGCTGACAGTGTGGAGTTTGATCTGGCTGCATAAAAGAGTCTTGCACCAGACACTTTTCTTGGAACAAAGAATACAAAAAAGCCGCCCTAAAAGGCGGCTTTGATGTTGCTAGGAGTGCTAAGATTTTCAGCTTCGTCCAACGCTGAAGCTCCATAATGAGACCTTCCGTTACCACAAGCTCGTCAATGATGATGCAATTGAGCTAGAATTGATCGGAGGCTCGCTGTTTCAGATGTCTGAGGAAGACAGGATGCAACGTTGCCTCATCACCGCTGTACGCGACACCATAAAGGTCGCAGATTTTCTGAAAGATCAGCTTGTCAATTTCATCCTTTGTCGTGCAATTTTCAAAGCCTACAACATTTTTAACTTCTGTTTCGTATATTTGACGATAGCCCGTAACTAAGTCGCAACCTTCAATTATGCTTACAAAAATGCAACCACAGCAATCACAATTCTGTTTTGCGATGATATTTACAGGATAAATCTCAATATCCTCTTCTGCAAAGGAACTATGTTCCTCTAATTTGTATTCATCATCGATAGTTAAAATATCAAAATTACTATTCTTTTTTATCGTGATCATGTTCGATTTCCTTTGAAACGCAGAAGGTGAATTAATTTCTGCATGATATATTTCGGTGTATAAATAAATTGATGCCGCTTGGATTTCCGATCGCCGCTAAGGTGATGTGGTGATGTGGTGATAATTGGGGATGAGCTACGTTGTTATTGGACGCTCGCTTCCAGAACGATGTCCTCGAGCAAAGATGCCATATCATCCAGATCACCCTCAAAGCCCTCCGCTGCCGATTACAGCGCATTCAGCACTGCATCTTCACTGACTTCGTACCCGTTCTGCTTGAACAATCTCACGCACACGTGCGCAAAGGCTTCAGGTGGCTGGCGAGCAGATTATGTCATCCCCTCGCCATCGCCATGTCGGTCAGCATTTCATTGAACTCAGTGAGCGTTGCCACAAGCTCGTCAATGAAGACGCCGTTGAATTAGAGCTAGTGAGTTAACTCAGTCAGCAGTCCTAGCGTGAGTAGTGCAGGCTCTACTAATTTCGCTTACATACCGCGTTTGCGTAGCTTATCTTGCTTGATAACTGCCCGCTGAAGCACCTTCCTGCGAGCCCGATACGCTTTGATATGTTCCGCTGCACGTAACACATAGTCGTGATATTCTTCGTAAAGATCGTCAAAGGCGTAATCATCAAAGCCGTCAGAACCCCATTCTGATCGCATCCCGTTCAGCCCGACGAACCTATGCGCAGCACATGAAAAGTTTGCTTCTGCTGCCATATGCTCTTCCGTCAGCTCATGACAATTACGCAGATTCCAACGAGCCTCGTCTTCTTCTTTTTGGTTCTTCAGCCTTTCAAAAAGATCTTTTCCTTCTGTGCTTTGGCAAAATTCTGTCACTATTTCTGAGAGTGGAACGAACGTGTTTTCAATTGTATTCATGATGTTTTTCCTTCTGTTTTTTTGCGGAGGTCACTGATCAATCCATGTAGGCACAGTCTTGGAGCCAAATTTCAGGCGTTGTAGCTGTAACCAAAGAGTCCATTGATCGAGCATATTCAGATAACAATTTGTTATTGATACGCTCCTTCGCAGACAAATTCGCCTTTGCAGTCGAGATGAATTTTCCATCAGCTCCCATTCGAAGATTGGCGTAATTGAATGCTACATTTGCATTCGCACATGCGTAGGCACTCAGACATTCAAAGCCCATTAAGCCATTGTCCATCAGCCAACGCTCGCCAAAAAGGCTGCTGAGATGAACAAAAGGGTCAGCGCCACTAAAGCAGTAATTTTTGTTGGCGAATTTCTTGACGCACTGGGTATAAATCAACAGCGCCTTTGCCTTGTCGTCTCTGCTCAGTGCGAATGCTTGGTTAACGTAGTCCATAGTTTTTCTCTCTCTTTTCTAGAATAAAAAGGTGAATTCCTTTCTCCATTCTATATTTCACACTAGCATAAATCTGATGCCGATTGAGTTTTGCATTGACGTGCGCCGATGTGGCATCAATAGGTAAAGCCATGAGTAAAAAATCAGAAAAATCGCTGTTTTTCGTCTATGCGCCGCCACTTTTAGGTGTGCGAAAAAGTCGCAGAAAAGCGCCGCAGCCAGCTGATGCAAAATCAGAGCGTTGGAAGTGGTCAGTGTTCTACTACTGGTGGGAATATCTGCGACGGCATGAAGGCTATCGTGAAACTTGCGAAGCAGGTGGCATCGGTCAGTTTGCTAAGCTCTATGCTGACTTCGGTGACGTTCATTCAGGTGATTTTTGGTCGTGGTGGAAGTCGCACAGTCATCTGTTTTCTGAGCCAGAAGCCAGAAAGGCAGAACCATTTGATCCGTCTGATATGCAGGAAGATGATCAGAGCGAATTCATCTACATTCGCATCCCCCGAGAGAATCCGCTCAAGCTGACATTGAGACAGGTAACGCGGATTGTGAAACCGAAGCTGGTGAAGCGAGATAGTAGGAAGATCATCACACAAGCCCGTTACAAAGTTGCAACCAAGCCTCTCCTGCCATCGCTAGATATGCACTTGAGAGTTTGGGATGCTCGGCGTGACAATCCTAATGCCACATTGGAACAGTTGGCTGACATTGCAGAGGTCAGCTACAATCATAATGTGAATGGTGAGACGTTAGCAATTAGGGCGATTAATCGTTATCCTGACGATGATATTCGCAAGGTGCTCAAGCGGCGAAAGGAACTCGCGGTCCAACGGCATCTTAGGATCGCTGAGCAGTATATTTGCAATGTCGCTGAGCGAGAGACATTCCCGCTGCGTTCGTCACGGTGAAATAGGAACCTTCTTGGAACAAGGAACCTTTTGTTGCACGGTTAGCTCACGTCTCGGCTTTCAATGGGGAATGCTTTGATAAAGTCTGACAAAGCACGGCTGGCAAAGCTTCACGATCTGTTGGATCGATTGAGGCGTGGCGAAATCGTGCAAAATCGTCAGCTTCAGACTTGGCTAGGTGAGCAAGGTTATAAGGAATACGAGGATAGTTGGTCGAACACGGTCGATCAGCGCAACTTGCTTAGTAGAAAATCTGGCGCAATTATCGAGTATGAGGAGCTGCTGAAGAAGGCTATACTGCTCTACAATCGCGGTGAAGCTGCAAGTCAGCGAGGAAGGCGATCAGCACGACAGCTACACGCAAAAGCACAAACGGCTTTCGAACGGGCACTGCTGTATCTTGAAGAGCAACTAAGCATCGATCCGTCGTTGCAAATCTGGCTCGACAGACAATGCGACTTCACTGCTAGTAACTACCCCAGCCTTGACCCATTCAGCGTTCCAAGAGCGATTACTAGTCGCAGCTTAGACAATCAGAGCGGTCCAATTTCAGAAAAGATTGATAGCAAACGACAGTGCAAAATTCGTGCGGTGGAAGCGAAGATTCAGCAAATTAAGAATCCAGAAGAGCGTCTAACAAATGAAGGCATATCTGCAAAACTTCGAGCACTAACGGCAAGTATGGGGAATAGGGCGTGACTAAAGAACGGGAAAAACTAGGAAATGACCTTGCAATAGCTATCGCTCAATCGTCTGGGATTGGTGACAATCTCTTATGCATATCTGAACATGTCGTCACTGAAATCGAGTATCGGCATGGTATCGATGACGATCTAGGAAACGTATATCACGACTTTAAGATAATTTCCGACGGTTTACTCATAAGAACGACAGATGGATACGACTACAAAGATTCTGATGCATTTATCCAAAATCGCATAAAAAACAGAGACGTAAAGGCATCCGCTTGTCTAAAAAATGGAAGAGAACTCCAGATAGAATTTCTACTTACGTTTCTTTTCGGCGCCCATCTCGTCGATGAAGTCGAGATATATGTATGTATCAACAACAGAGACATTAGAGGAAATGATGTTACATTAAGTGGGGAAATATACAGCGAGGATGTTTCTGAATCCGACCTGAAAGGCGCGTTATTGTGGCTAACGCTTCAGCGTTGATTGGCTAGATTTCGGTAGGAATATCAAAATGAAGGATTCACATTGAGTTCTCGAAAAAGGAGAATGCAATGTCGCTAATATCATCGCTGAAGCTGATCGAGTTTCGACCAGAAACGGCACAAGGTCGCATCTTCGTGCGTCGTCGTAAACTCGCAGATAAGATCGATCAGCAGATCAGTCTTGCTACAGACCCAGCATATACACCAAGCAAGTTTGTTACTGTCACTGACGAAAGCGGCAATCAGCATCGTCGTGAAGTAGCAAAGCGCATCAAGAGATGGTGGGTCGTGAACGCTGACGATACAGTGCAACTAACAGTGCGTTATGGCAGCAAACCAATCGAGCTTGCGAAGGGCAAGAACGCTATTCAATGCACTAATGTTTCAGAGGTCAGCACAGTTCTTTCAACGGTAAAGGAAGCTGTTTTGAACGGCGAACTTGATACTGCTTTGAACAGCGTCACTGGCGTTGGTTCGAAAGCGAAATAATCACGAGAAAGGCACTGGAAAGAGACGGTTTGCGTAAGTATGATATTTACACATTGTGCATCTACGACACGAGATTTCAATTACCTACCTAAGTAATTGATTTATTGGAATAAATCGTAAATCGCATTAGTTACACAAAACATAAAATTGGAGATAACTAATTGATTTATATATGTTTCATAGCAGTGAATCGTTGAGTGGGA
>CAIUZV010000314.1 GCA_903903735.1 uncultured beta proteobacterium
AATGCGTCAGCACCTCAAACATCGGGCTACCGGTTTTGATGACTAAATCTGGTGGTAAACCCTCGCGCAGCAGGTAGTCGCGCGCGATGGTGCTGTACGTCAAATTGACATCCGCCGTGTGGTCAACAATGCGGCGGTTGGTTTCTTCGGGCACGCGCTGGTCAAAGCAGCGGTTGCCCGCTTCCATGTGAAAGATCGGAATCTTGCGGCGTTTGGCCGGTATGACAGACAGGCAACTGTTGGTGTCACCCAGCACCAGCATGGCCTCGGGTTGCACTTCGCCCAGTACCTTGTCCACAGCAATAATCAGGTTGCCAATGGTGTGGGCGGCTCCAGTGCTGCCTTCTGCACTGTTCAAAAAGTAGTCTGGCTTGCGCACGCCCAGGTCGTCAAAAAAGACCTGGTTCAATTCATAGTCGTAGTTTTGCCCGGTGTGCACTAGCACATGTTCGCAATGTTCATCCAGCCGTGCCAGCACGCGTGACAAACGGATAATTTCGGGCCGGGTGCCAACCACCGACATTATTTTTAATTTTTTCATCATTTCCCTTACAGCGGACAGGCGTAAGTGTCAGGCTTGGATCGGTCAAACACTTCATTGGCCCAAAGCATCACGACCATTTCATCAGGACCAATGTTAGTTATGTCATGCGTCCAACCGGGAACGGTTTCGACCACCTCGGCCTTGTCACCGCTTGTAAGTAGTTCATGTGTCTCGCCGGTTTGCATGTGCCGGAACTTGAAGCGTGCTTGGCCCTTGATAACCAAAAACTTTTCTGTCTTGCTGTGGTGGTAGTGGCCACCCCGGGTGACACCCGGGTGTGCCGTGAAGTACGAGAACTGGCCGCAATCAGGCGTTTTGAGCATTTCTGCAAACACACCGCGCGGGTCGCCATATTGAGGTAATGTGTAAGCAAACCGCACGGGCGGCAGGTAGCTCACGTAGGTAGCATAAAGCGCCCGTACCAGCCCGTTGCCCACGCGCTCGGTAGTCAGCGAGACGCGGCTGTCCTTGAAAGCCTGTATTTGTCGGGCCAGCTCACCCACAGTAGCTGTGTACTGTGGCGTCACACTGTCAAAACCATCTGCACCCACGGCAGCATCTGCACCATCCATCAACTGCATAAACCGCTCAATCACATCATCCACATACACCAGCGTTACCGGCGCAGCCGGGTCGTTCACCTGAATCGGCAAACCGCGTGTAATGTTGTGGCAAAACGTGGCCACTGCAGAGTTGTAATTGGGCTTGCACCATTTGCCAAAGACATTGGGCAGCCGAAAAACATGCACCGGGACACCCTGCTCGGTCCGCAACCTAAACAATGCGCTTTCTGCCCCGCGCTTACTCAAACCATACGGGTTATCGCGGTCGGCCTGAGTGGATGAGGTGTAAGCCACAGGCACCTTTTTGCCACTGGCAACTGCTATCGCGCCCATAGCTCGGCATAAAGCCTGTGTCAGGTCCACATTCCCAGTAACGAACTCCTGCGGGTCTTGTGGACGGTTAATGCCTGCTAAGTGAAAGACGAAGTCCACCCCCTGCAGCAGATCGGGCAATTGGGCGGCTGTATGCTCTCGTGTAAAGCAGACTACTTCAACGTCTTTGCGCTCAGCCAAATGCAGTTGCAGATTCTTTCCAACGAATCCACTGGCACCAGTAATCAACACTTTCATGATGGCTATTCCTCCGCCACAGCCTGTTCACCCCGCGCAATGGCCTGCATAAAACGCAGCGTCATCAGCAACGCCTTCATGCCTTCCACATCCAGTCGGGCTGTGTTGTGAGAGTTGTAGTCTTCGGCTTGCGAAATTTTTTGCTCACCTTGCTCCACGAATTTGCCGTAGTTGAGGTCTCTCAAATCTGGCGGCACACGGTAATAGTTACCTAAGTCTTCAGCGGCAACCATTTCTTCACGGCTTAGCAGGGCCTCATAGAGCTTTTCACCATGGCGCGTGCCGATCGTGTTTACCTGATGCGTGGGTACGTTCATCAAAGCCTTGACGGCTTCCGTCAGCGTGCCGATAGTGGCTGCAGGTGCCTTTTGCACAAAAATGTCACCCGGGTTGCCGTGCTCAAAGGCGTACAGCACCAAGTCCACCGCATCATCCA
>CAIUZV010000315.1 GCA_903903735.1 uncultured beta proteobacterium
AGGCGAGTGCTAGAGCGAATTTGGAGGGCTTGTTCATGTTTCTCCTCGATTGAGCTTGAAGCTGGATAAGTGACTCGCAGCGAACTCCCGCCGCAAATGAAAAAAATACATCAGGTAACCAGTATAACAAGGCAGCGAGCATGTTCAAAAGAGCTTACTCACTGGGTTTCCTGCGTGCTGATTCGAATCTTACGGCATTTGAGGAACTTTGGTGAAGTTAATGCATCACTTGAACCCCTGAAAAGCGTATTTCTACCCCCAATCCCTCTTTGCTGTTGGTTTTTGGCAACAGCAAAGGCTGTTTTTGTAGTTTTTTGTGGTTTCAAGGAGACTGAGCCGCGTTTTTTGTCTACGGACGTTGCAATAACCAGCTTTATTTCAGCATAGCCCAAAAGAAGCTTGCCCTAACTAAGACGGGGTGGCGGCGGTGTAGAATCCAAGGTTTACCTTTAGACCCGCTTTTGGGGTTCTCAACCGCTGTCTTTTGTTGCGAAATTTATGGATTCCTTTGCCAAGGAAACTCTTCCGATATCCCTCGAAGAAGAAATGCGCCGGAGTTATCTCGATTACGCAATGAGCGTAATCGTGGGGCGCGCCCTCCCGGATGTCCGGGACGGTCTCAAACCAGTACACCGTCGCGTCTTGTTTGCGATGCACGAACTCAACAACGATTGGAACCGTGCGTACAAAAAATCCGCACGTATCGTTGGTGATGTAATTGGTAAGTATCACCCGCACGGCGATCAAGCGGTATACGACACAATCGTGCGTATGGCGCAAGATTTCTCACTACGCTATATGTTAGTGGACGGTCAGGGTAACTTCGGTTCGATCGACGGCGATAACGCTGCGGCGATGCGATACACCGAGATCCGTTTGTCTAAGATTGCGCATGAACTGCTCGCGGACATCGATCAGGAAACTGTTGATTTCGGGCCGAACTATGACGGCAGCGAACAGGAACCCTTGCTCTTGCCTTCGCGTTTACCCAACCTACTGGTGAACGGTAGCTCCGGTATTGCAGTCGGGATGGCAACGAATATTCCGCCACACAACTTGGCAGAGGTCGTGGATGGCTGTTTGTATTGCTTGCGCAATCCTGACTGTACGGTGGACGAGCTCATCGAGCTGATCCCTGCGCCCGATTTCCCCACTGGCGGCATTATTTACGGCATCGTCGGTGTGCGCGAAGGCTACCGCACCGGACGTGGGCGCGTGATCATGCGCGCCAAGACCCACTTTGAAGACATGGAGAAGGGCAATCGGCAGTCGATCGTGGTCGATGCCTTGCCCTACCAGGTTAACAAGAAGACCTTGCAAGAGCGTATCGCTGAGCTCGTCAACGAAAAGAAAATCGAAGGTATCTCTGATATTCGCGATGAGTCAGACAAAGACGGTATGCGTCTTGTGATTGAGCTCAAGCGTGGCGAAGTGCCTGAGGTCATTCTTAATAATCTATACAAACACACGCAGTTGCAAGACACCTTCGGGATGAACCTGGTGGCGCTGGTAGATGGCCAGCCACGATTACTCAATCTCAAGCAGATGGTTGAGTACTTCTTGTCGCATCGTCGCGAAGTCGTCACGCGTCGCACCGTATTCCAGCTGCGCAAGGCGCGCGAGCGGGGTCATGTGCTCGAAGGGTTGGCGGTTGCCTTGGCAAATATTGATGAGTTCATTGCGATCATCAAAGCCGCACCGACGCCGCCGGTTGCACGTCAAGATCTGATGGATAAATCTTGGGATTCATCCTTGGTGCGCGAAATGCTTTCGCGTGCAGATACGGAAGCTGTGGGCGGACGCGCTGCGTATCGCCCAGACAATCTGCCTGACACCTTCGGCCTGCAGTCAGACGGACTCTATCGCTTAAGCGAAACGCAAGCGCAAGAAATCTTGAACATGCGTTTGCAGCGCTTGACTGGCCTTGAGCAAGACAAGATTGTCAGTGAATACAAGTCTGTGATGGATACGATCTCTGACCTACTCGACATTTTGTCGCGTCCTGAGCGCATTACGGTCATCATTAGCGAAGAGCTTCAGGCGATTAAGACTGAGTTCTCTATCAACGCCAAAGATGCGCGTCGTTCGGATATCGAGCTCAATGCGACCGAGCTCGACACCGAAGATCTGATTACGCCGGCCGATATGGTTGTGACGCTTTCGCATGGTGGCTATATCAAGAGCCAGCCGTTGTCTGAATATCGCGCGCAGCGTCGCGGTGGACGTGGCAAACAAGCCACGGCAACAAAAGAAAACGACTGGGTTGATCAGCTGTTCATCGCGAATACGCATGATTACTTGCTGTGCTTCTCTGATCGCGGACGTGTTTACTGGCTAAAAGTTTGGGAAGTGCCGCAAGGCACGCGTACCTCGCGCGGTAAGCCGATCGTCAATATGTTCCCGCTTATCGACGGTGAGAAAATCACGGTTGTGTTGCCGATCAAAGCGTTTAGCGATGATCAGACGGTGTTTATGGCGACTTCCCGCGGTACGGTTAAGAAGACGCCTTTGTCTGATTTCTCGAACCCACGTAAGGCAGGCATTATCGCAGTCGATCTCGATGAGGGTGACTTCTTGATTGGTGCGGAACTGACCGCCGGTAAACATGACGTCATGTTGTTCTCTGACTCGGGCAAGGCTGTTCGCTTCGACGAGAACGATGTTCGTCCAATGGGTCGTAATGCCCGTGGTGTGCGCGGCATGATGCTCGAAGACGGACAGAACGTGATCGCGATGTTGGTATCGGGCGATGAGTCCCAGACTGTGCTCACTGCGACGCAAAACGGCTTTGGTAAGCGCACGCCGATCGCGGAATACACGCGTCATGGTCGCGGTACGAAAGGGATGATTGCCATTCAGACCTCTGCGCGTAATGGCAAAGTGGTGGGGGCTGTCCTGGCCAATGCGACCGACGAGATCATGCTCATCACAACGGGCGGTGTACTCGTGCGCACACGGGTCTCTGAAATTCGTGAGATGGGTCGCGCAACCCAAGGTGTCACGTTAATCAGCGTGGACGATGGCAGTATGTTGTCTGGTGTGCGTCGTGTGGTTGAAAGCGATGCGGACGATGACGGCGAAGATATTGCTGATGTGGTCGATCCCGCAGCACCGGATGGATCAGCAGGACCTACAGACGGGGCCGATTCGGCGACTTAATATGGCGCGTCCCTGGAACTTTTCCGCAGGGCCGTCTGCGATGCCGGAGCCGGTACTTGAACAGGCTACCGCAGAAATGCTTGATTGGCATGGCTGTGGCATGTCTGTGCTAGAGATGTCTCATCGCGGCGAGCAGTTTATTGAAATTTGTTCGCAGGCCGAAACGGATTTACGCGAACTGCTTGTGATCCCGCAAGACTATGCCGTGCTCTTTATGCAGGGCGGTGCGACTGCCGAAAACGCCATTGTGCCGATGAATCTGTTGGGTCGTGTCGCGCAACCCAAGGCTGATTTCGTGATCAGTGGCATATGGGCGACGAAATCCTATCAAGAGTGTCAGCGCTATGGCGATGCGCATATTGCCGCGACTAACGCGGCCGCGACAGCCATCGACGGCGTGCAGCAGGCTCCTTATACGTGGTTGCCTAAGGTTGATACTTGGCGAGTGCGCAAGGATGCAGCCTATTTACATATCTGCAGCAATGAGACCATTGGTGGCATCGAGACCATGGACTGGCCGGACATGCAGGCACTTGGTGCGCCCGGGGTGCCGCTGGTGGTCGATGCCTCTTCGCATTTTCTTTCTAGGCCCATGCAGGTTGATCGTGCAGGGATGATCTTTGCCGGGGCACAAAAGAATGCGGGACCCGCAGGGTTGACGATGGTGATTGTGCGCCGTGATCTGATCGGACACGCGTTGGCAATCTGCCCCTCCGCTTTTGACTATAAAAATGTCGAGGCGCAGCATTCGATGTACAACACACCTCCAACGTACGCCATCTACGTCGCTGGATTGGTGTTTAAGTGGCTCAAGCAGCAGGGCGGTTTGGCCGCGATCGAACAAAGAAATATTCTTAAGGCGCGCGCGCTGTATGATTATTTCGACCATAGCGCTTTTTACACCTTGCCTGTTCATCCTTCTGTGCGCTCTCGGATGAATGTGCCGTTCTTTTTACGCGATACTTCTCTTGACGGCGCTTTTTTAAAGGGTGCTCAAGAACGCGGCTTGATGCAATTGAAAGGACACAAAAGTGTCGGTGGGATGCGTGCATCGATCTATAACGCGATGCCATTGGAGGGTGTGCTGGCCCTCATAGACTATCTTAAGGATTTTGAACGCTCACATGGATAAGTCACTGCAAGACCAGTTGCTGCCGTTGCGCCAGCGTATTGATCAGATTGATGCTGAAATCCTAGATCTGCTGAACCGTCGCGCTTTAACAGCACAAGAGGTTGGCGAGGTCAAGCATAAGCACAATGCGACGGGTCCCGTGCTGCGTCCCGAGCGCGAGTCTCAAGTCATTCGTCAATTGCAAGAGCTCAATCGTGGGCCATTCCCGAATGATGGTGTCGCCTCTGTTTGGACGGAAATTATTTCTTCTTGCCGCTCGCTTGAGCAATCGCTGACGGTCGCGTTTCTTGGCCCAGCAGGTTCATTTTCTGAGCAAGCTGCGTTTGAACACTTCGGTCGTGCCGTGATTGGTTTGCCCTGCGCGTCTTTTGACGAGGTGTTTCGTTCGGTGGAAGGTGGCGCCGCGCAAGTCGGAATGGTGCCAGTCGAAAATTCCACTGAAGGCGCGGTGAATCGCAGCCTGGATTTGTTGCTGGGTTCGCCCGTCAAAATTCTAGGTGAACGTTCTATCTTGATTCGCCATTGCTTGTTGTCCAAAACGGGCGACATGAAAAACATTACCAAAATCATGGCGCATCCACAGGCGCTCGCGCAATGTCAAAATTGGCTGAATCGCGAATACCCGGGCATTGCCCGAGAATCGGTCTCAAGTAACTCCGAAGCGGCGAGGCTTGCCTCTCTGGATCCAAACTGTGCGGCGATCGCAAGCGATATCGCTGCCCAAGCCTGGAGCCTGAAGATCGTTGCTCAAGGGATTCAAGACGATTCGCAAAACCGCACACGCTTTTTGGCAATCGGACATATTGAAAACTTGCCGAGCGGTCACGATAAGACCAGCTTGATTCTCGCTGTACCGAATCGTGCGGGGGCTGTCTACCAGATGCTCGCACCTTTATCCGAGCACGGCGTGTCGATGACCCGACTTGAATCACGTCCGGCGCGTAACGGTCAATGGGAATATTATTTCTATGTCGATGTCGAAGGGCATGCGCACGATGAACGCGTAAAGAAAGCGCTGGCTGTTCTCGCTTCCCATTGTGCATTTTTCAAGCTCTTGGGTTCCTACCCCGCGCAGTCATAGTCGTGTCGTGCGGATGATGCTTTAGGCGTTGCGCTGTATCTTATTGCTTTCCCTCCTTGCGGTTCCTCCTTTGAATTGATTTTGTTGGTGCAATCTATATGTCTTCAAAAGATTCAGTGTTAAATGCGCCCGCGCACATCGCTGCGATCGCGCCCTATCAGGCCGGCAAACCCATTGAAGAGCTCGCGCGCGAATTCGGTCTGGATGCGTCAAAGATTGTGAAGCTCGCGTCAAATGAAAACCCCTTGGGAATGCCGGAGTCTGCAAAGCTGGCATTGAATGCTGCGGTTGCAAATCTTGGTCGCTACCCTGATCCCGCTGGCTTTGATTTAAAGAAAGCGATTGCGCAGCGTTTTGGTGTTGATCAGGGGTGGCTTACGCTGGGTAATGGGTCAAATGACATTCTCGAGCTAGTTGCTTCGGCGTTGATTGAGCCGGGCAGTGCGGTGGTGTATTCGCAATTTGCTTTTGTGGTCTATCGCTTGGCCACTCAGGCTCGAGGTGCTAAGCACATCGTCGTGCCAGCCAAGGAGCATGGCCATGATTTGCCAGCCATGCTTGAGGCGATTACGCCCGAGACAAAAATTGTGTATGTCGCGAATCCGAACAACCCGACCGGCACCTATTTGTCCGTTGACGCGATTGAGTCTTTCCTGGCGAGTGTGGCGGCGCGCCATGGCACGCGTGTGACCGTTGTATTGGATGAGGCTTATAACGAATTTCTCGAACCTGCGCTGCGCGTCGATGGCGTGGCGCTCGTCAAGCGCTATCCCAATTTGATCGTGTCGCGTAGTTTTTCAAAAGCCTATGGTTTGGCTGGCTTGCGCGTCGGTTTTGCGATGGCGCAACCTGCGTTGACTGATTTATTGAACCGTGTGCGACAGCCTTTTAACGTGAACTCTTTGGCGCAAGCCGCAGCGATTGCAGCGCTCAACGACAAAGAATTCTTGGCGAAAAGTTTTGCTGTCAATCGTGATGGTAAAAAGCAGTTGCAGCAGGGTTTCGAAAAACTTGCTTTGCAGTTTGTCCCCAGCTACGCCAATTTTGTATTGGTAAAAGTTGGTGATGCAGCCCGAATCAATCTTGAACTGCTCAGGCGCGGTGTCATCGTGCGCCCGGTCGCCGGTGATGGTTTGCCCGAGTGGTTGCGTGTTTCAATTGGCTTGCCTCACGAGAACCAGACATTTCTGGATGCATTGACAGCGATATTGAAAGCGGCGCCCGGGCCATGACAAAGCTAAAAATCGGCACGCTTGCGGTGATAGGCGTGGGCTTAATTGGTGGCTCGTTTGCCGCGGCCTTGCGTCGGGCTGGAGGGGTTGATCGTATTCTTGGCGCTGGACGTCGTCCTGAAACGCTCGCGCGGGCGGTCGCCTTAGGGTTGATTGACGAGGCCGTAACCTTCAAAGAGGCTGCTGCACGTGCGGATTTAATTTTTATCGCAGCACCTGTCGGTGCATTTGAAGCAATTTTTTCTGAGATCGCTCCCCATCTTGGCGTCAAAACCATTGTGACCGATGGAGGCAGCACAAAGCGTAATGTGATCGAGGCCGCACGGTCTGGCTTGGGGCAGCGCGTGGCGCAGTTTGTTCCGGGCCATCCGATGGCGGGTTCGCACGAAAAAGGACCTGAGGCCGCCGACCCAGATTTGTACGTGGGTCGTCGGGTCATGCTCACCCCGCTTGTCGAAAATCATCCAGAGGATGTCGCCATGGTTCAGGCCGTCTGGCAGCAGTGTGGCGCAAACGTTGTGTGTATTGATTCCAATCAGCACGACGGTGTGGTCGCTGCGGTGAGCCATTTGCCACACTGGGTGGCAGCGTTGTTTATGGAATACATCACGGGCGGCGATGATGCGACCCTAAAACTTGAAACTGCTGGCTCGGGGTTTAGAGACTTTACGCGTGTCGCGCAGGGTTCACCTGAAATGTGGCGCGACATATTTGTGGCGAATCGCGATGCGATGCTCGCCGAGCTCGCCTCCTTGCGTCAGGTCATGGATCGTGCTGAGCACGCACTGCGTGAACACGATGCCGCTTGGCTTGAAGAGATGCTTGCTCGCGCGGCTCAGGCGCGCGCCGATTGGCCGGGCAACTTGAAATGAGCATGGTCTCTAGTCTTGAATTAAGACAAGCTGTCGTGGCGCAAGGCAGCGTGAACTTACCAGGATCAAAAAGCATTTCGAATCGGGTGTTGTTATTGTCAGCCTTGGCGACGGGCAGCACACGTATCGACGGTTTATTGCAGTCGGACGACACGAGCGTGATGTTGACGGCACTGCGCGAGCTAGGCGTGCCGATCAAGTCGCATGCGACGGACTCCGTGACAGTGCAGGGCGTAGCACGCTTTCCCGTTGAACGTGCCAATCTCTTTATGGGAAATGCCGGCACGGCGATCCGCCCCTTGACTGCGGCACTTGCCATGATGGGTGGTCACTACACCTTGTCGGGTGTGCCTCGCATGCATGAACGCCCCATTGGTGATTTGGTGGATGGTTTGCGTGGGATGGGGGCTTGCCTCAGCTATCTTGGACAGCACGGCTACCCACCGCTACACATTGAACCGGCCGGCACGCTATTAGATCGGGTCGCCGTACAAGGCTCAGTGTCCAGTCAGTTCTTGACCGCCGTGCTGATGGCCGCGCCGCTCGCGGTTGCGCGTTCCGGCAAGGCCTTGGTCATCGACGTCGTCGGCGAGTTGATCTCCAAGCCCTATATTGAGATCACCCTCAATTTGATGGCACGCTTTGGTGTGACCGTTGAGCGTCATGGTTGGCAGCAGTTTGTTGTGCCTGTCGGCTCAGCCTATCGCTCACCCCAACAAATCTATGTGGAAGGCGATGCGTCGTCTGCCTCGTACTTTTTGGCGCTCGGTGCCATCGGCGGTGGGCCAGTCACCATCAATGGGGTAGGGGCGCAAAGCATTCAGGGCGATGTTGCGTTTGCGGACACCATTGAAGCGATGGGCGCGCAGGTCAAGCGCGATGCCGCCTCGATCAAAGTGACTGGCGTTCACGTAGCGCGCGGAGAGAAACTCAAAGCCTTTGATGCTGACTTTAATTTGATTCCTGATGCCGCCATGACGGCGGCAGCGCTCGCCTTGTTTGCGGATGGTCCTTGCACGTTACGAAATATCGGTAGTTGGCGCGTCAAGGAAACGGATCGTATCGAGGCGATGCAAACCGAGTTGCGCAAGCTTGGCGCGCGGGTCGAGAGCGGCCCAGACTGGTTGCGCGTGTGGCCTATTGCGTCGGGCAGTTGGCAGGATGCCAGTATCCATACCTATGACGATCATCGCATGGCGATGTGTTTCTCGCTGGCGGCCTTTGGTCAAAGCCGAGTCACCATTCTTGATCCCGGGTGCGTGAGCAAGACCTTTCCGACTTACTTCGACGTGTATGGCAGCTTGATTTCATGAGTGCAATCATCCCAGTTATCACGATTGATGGACCAACGGCTTCGGGTAAAGGTACCGTGGCGCAGCGTGTGGCCTCAGCGCTCGGTTGGGGAGTGCTTGATAGTGGGGCGCTTTATCGGTTGACGGCACTTGCCGTGCAACAGCAAGCGATCGACCCAGACAACGAATCAGCTGTCGCCAATGTGGCGGCAACGCTGGATGTTCAGTTCCGACTCGGGCAGATTCTCCTTGGTGGTCAAGAGGTGTCTGAGCTCATTCGGCAAGAGCATGTTGGCAATCTGGCGTCACGACTTGCCCCCAATCCTAAGTTACGCGCAGCGTTATTGAGTCGCCAGCGGGCGTTTCGCCTGGCGCCGGGGCTTGTGGCGGATGGCAGGGATATGGGGACCATTGTGTTTCCAGATGCTCAGGTAAAAATATTCTTAATTGCTGACGTACAGGCGCGAGCACAGCGACGTGCTAAGCAGTTGATCGAAAAGGGAATTTCTGCTAATCTAGAAGACCTTCTTGCAGATATGCGTGTCCGCGATGCCCGAGATACTCAACGCTCGGTCGCGCCACTCATCGCAGCAAAGGACGCACACGTGGTGGATTCGTCGACGCTGACGATTGATCAAACGGTGCAAAGCATCCTTGACCTCTGGTCAAGGATTTTATCCACTCCGCCCAGTTTGGGTGTGTAACCGGCTCCAAAGGCCATCTGGACTTCCTCTACATGTCA
>CAIUZV010000316.1 GCA_903903735.1 uncultured beta proteobacterium
CGCAGTTTGTGCACATGCGCCAGCCCGATCGCCAGCTCACCACGCGTCTGACCGACTTGATGTCGCGTGTGTTCACCTCAGGCTGGCCGATTGTTGAACACTCTGCTGGGCTTGCCTTGCTCGCCATGGACCTGATTCCCGCCTTGCGCGCGCCCCTCGCAAGACATCTTTTACAGGGTTTGAGGCTGTAAGGACGAGCAACCTCGTTGTTGCAGTCCAACCGATTACAATTTGCACATGCAAATCGGCGCCTGGTCCCTCCCTAACAACGTGTTTGTCGCGCCCATGGCGGGCGTGACAGATCGCCCATTTCGCCAGCTATGCAAAAAGCTGGGCGCGGGCTATGCCGTTTCGGAAATGGCGGCAAGCAATCCACAACTATGGCAAACGGTAAAGTCCTCACGTCGTCTGAACCATGATGGCGAGATCGAACCTGTCGCCGTTCAGATCGCTGGAGCAGATCCCGCCATGATGGCGCAGGCGGCTGTCTTCAATATCGGCAAAGGCGCGCGCATTATTGATATCAATATGGGCTGTCCGGTCAAAAAAGTATGTCACGTCGCGGCTGGCTCGGCATTGCTGCGCCACGAAGACCTCGTGGCGCGCATCCTAGAGGCGGTCGTCCAAGCCTGTCAGCCACACAACGTACCCGTCACACTCAAAACCCGCACAGGCTGGAGTCGCGACGACCGCAATGCCTTGCGCATCGGCCAGATTGCTCAGAACGCGGGGATCGCTGCCCTGACACTACACGGCCGCACGCGTGAAGACCTCTACCTGGGTGAAGCGGAGTACGACACGATACGGGCCGTCAAGGCCAGTCTTACGATTCCTGTCGTGGCAAACGGCGATATCGACAGCCCCGAAAAAGCGCGCCAGGTACTCGCCTATACAGGTGCGGATGCTGTCATGATCGGTCGCGCCGCCCAAGGGCGCCCCTGGATTTTTCGGGAGATTGACCACTATCTGCGCACCGGACAGTACTTAGCGGCGCCCTCTTGGAATGAAATGCGGGATTTGCTCCTGGCCCATCTTGCGGATCACTACCATTTTTATGGCGAGCACACCGGCGTGCGCACCGCGCGTAAACACATTGGCTGGTATGTTGAAGGGCTGCCTGGCGGGCAAGCCTTTGCTGACCGTATCAATCGGCTGGAAAGCACGGGCGAGCAAGCGGCTGCGGTCGAGCTCTGGTTTAGTGCCCAAGGTGACGTTTTGCCACACACCGGGCCGCCAAACTGCGACAATCCCAGACAAGATGTCGCCCATCAACGGGCTGCCTAAGCGCTAGACAAGCTCCACACCATGAAACAATACAACGCTCTGCAAAGCTCGGTTCGTGAAACGCTCGAACGGTATCTTACCGATCTGGGCGATACGCAACCAAACGGTATGTACGACATGGTGATCCATTGCGTTGAGCGACCCATATTGCAAATCGCCATGCAACACGCCAAGAATAACCAATCAAAAGCGGCCGACATGCTTGGCATGACGCGCAATACGCTACGTAAAAAACTTCTTTCCCACAAACTACTCTCAGAAAAATAAGCCTGCAATGAAAATTAAAACAGCCTTGCTCTCCGTTTCAGACAAAGACGGTATTGTTGAATTCGCGCAGGCACTTGCCTCGCGTGGTGTGCGCCTCTTGTCTACCGGCGGCACCGCTAAGCTGCTCGCGCAGGCTGGCCTCAAAGTCACCGAGGTTGCCAAACACACCGGCTCCCCAGAAATCCTCGACGGTCGCGTTAAAACGCTGCATCCGAAGATTCATGGCGGATTGCTCGCTCGCCGCGATAGTAACGAGCACATGGCGACGCTCAAAAAGCATAAGATCGATCGCATCGATCTGTTGGTCGTCAACCTCTACCCGTTTCGTCAAGCCGTTGCCAAGCCTGACTGCACGTTTGCCGACGCAGTAGAGAATATCGATATTGGCGGACCAGCCATGCTGCGTGCCGCCGCCAAAAATCATGGCACCGAAGAGGGTGGCGTCACGGTCGTCATCGATCCTGCTGACTACCCTGCCGTACTCAAAGAAATTGATCAGCGTGGCTCAACCTCTTATGGCTTGCGCTTAAAACTCGCTACCAAGGTATACGCGCACACTGCCGCCTACGATGGCGCGATCGCTAATTACCTCAGCAGCCTGACAGAGGCGGAGCCCGTTCAAGACAACGTACCCGCACGCAGCACCTGGCCAAACGTCCTGACCCTTCAAGTACATCAGCAGCAAGTCCTGCGTTATGGTGAAAACGCTCAACAACTCTCGGCCTTCTACACTGACCCCACGCGACAAGCGGGCTTGCTTGGCAACTTTGTGCAGTTACAGGGCAAAGAACTTTCTTACAACAACATCGCGGATTCCGATGCGGCCTGGGATTGCGTGCGTAGCTTTGGCAACCACGCTTGCGTGATCGTTAAACATGCAAACCCTTGTGGCGTGGCGACAGCCGACAACACGCTCGACGCGTATAACAAGGCATTCAAGACCGACCCCACCTCAGCCTTTGGTGGCATCATCGCCTTTAACCGTAAGGTCGACCTGGCCACGGCCCAAGCCGTCAGCGGACAATTCGTTGAAGTCCTGCTGGCCCCAGCCTACGACAAGGACGCCCTCGCACTGCTCGCAGCAAAGAAAAATGTTCGCGTCTTGCGCGTACCAATGGGAACAGGACAAAACGATATCGATGTCAAGCGCGTGGGCGGCGGCTGGCTGATCCAAACTCCAGACTCAGGCACTACTGCAGCCAAAGATTTACGCGTTGTGACGCACAAGCAGCCGACCCCTCAACAAATGGCTGACTTGCTATTTGCTTGGAAAGTAGCAAAGTTCGTGAAATCGAATGCGATCGTCTTCTGTGGCAATGGCATGACATTGGGAGTCGGTGCGGGCCAAATGAGCCGAATCGACTCAGCGCGTATCGCCTCCATTAAGGCTGAAAACGCAGGCTTGACACTCAAGGGCTCGGCCGTTGCCTCCGATGCGTTTTTCCCCTTCCGCGATGGCCTGGATGTCGTGATCGATGCGGGTGCGACCTGCGTGATTCAGCCAGGCGGCAGCATGCGAGACGATGAAGTGATCGCCGCCGCAAACGAACGCGGTATCGCCATGGTGCTGACCGGCATGCGGCACTTCCGTCACTAAGCCGATGACCCTATGAGGATTCTTGGCGTTGATCCGGGCTTGCGCCGAACTGGTTTCGGCGTCATCGACGTACAAGGCCCGACGCTTTCCTATGTTGCGAGCGGAACCATCGTCGTTCCAACCGATGTGACCCTACCGCTGCGCTTGAAAGTC
>CAIUZV010000317.1 GCA_903903735.1 uncultured beta proteobacterium
GATTAACGGTGTTTCAAATTGAAAGAATGTCGGAGGAAATGTGATTTCCCAAGAGCTTGAAGTAAGTCTGCATATGGCATTTGTCGAGGCGCGTTCCGCGCGTCATGAATTCATCACCGTTGAGCATTTGTTGCTCTCGCTACTCGATAACGCTGCTGCGATCGAAGTGTTGCGCGCCTGTGCGGCGAACATCGATGAGCTACGTAGCAACCTACGTAAATTCATCACGGACAACACGCCCGTCATCCCGGCCGGAGCTGAAGTTGATACGCAGCCCACGCTAGGCTTTCAGCGAGTGATTCAGCGCGCGATCATGCATGTTTCTGCAGGGGGCGCATCCAAAAAACCCGTTACGGGCGCGAATGTGCTGGTTGCGATTTTTGGCGAGAAAGAATCTCACGCGGTCTACTACTTGCAACAGCAGGGAATATCGCGCTTGGATGTTGTGAACTTTTTGTCGCATGGCATCAGCAAACAAACCTCGAATGAGGCGCCTGCGGCGAATAAGGAACAGCAAGGTGGCGCTGAAGAGCAGCAAGGCGAGCCCAAGCAGTCACCTTTGGATTTGTATACGCAAGATTTAAACGCTGCGGCGACCGCTGGGCGAATTGATCCCTTGATCGGGCGCGAGTACGAAGTCGAGCGCGTCATTCAAACGCTCTGCCGTCGGCGCAAGAATAATCCGCTCTTAGTAGGCGAAGCCGGTGTTGGCAAGACGGCGATTGCTGAAGGTCTGGCGTATCGCATCACCCAGGGCGAGGTGCCGGAGGTGTTGCAAGACGCACAGGTGTTCTCGTTGGACATGGGGGCCTTGCTCGCCGGAACGAAATATCGCGGAGACTTTGAGCAAAGACTCAAGGGTGTGCTCAAGCAGCTGCGCAACAATCCTCAAGCGATTTTGTTTATTGATGAGATTCACACCTTGATTGGTGCGGGCTCGGCTTCGGGCGGTACGCTCGATGCGTCTAATTTGCTCAAGCCTGCGCTTTCTTCTGGTCAGTTGCGTTGTATTGGCGCGACGACCTACACAGAGTTTCGCGGAGTGTTTGAAAAGGACGCCGCGTTGTCGCGTCGATTCCAAAAGGTCGACGTGGCTGAGCCTTCGGTGGCGCAAACCATTCAGATTTTGCGGGGTCTCAAGGGGCGCTTTGAAGAGCATCATGGCGTCAAGTATTCGAGTGCTGCCTTGACTGCTGCTGCAGAGCTTTCGGCGCGACATATTAATGATCGCCACCTGCCTGATAAGGCAATCGATGTCATTGACGAGGCGGGTGCTGCCCAGCGCTTATTACCTCGGTCGAAACAAAAGAAAGTCATTGGTAAGACAGAGATTGAATCGATTGTCTCGAAAATCGCGCGTATTCCGCCACAAACGGTCTCGAGCGACGACCGTAGCAAGTTGGCGACTCTTGAGCGCGATTTGAAAACAGTGGTGTACGGCCAAGATAACGCCATTGAGGCGCTTGCCGCTGCGATCAAAATGGCGCGCTCCGGTCTCGGTCGTCCAGAAAAACCCATTGGTGCATTTTTGTTCTCTGGCCCAACCGGCGTGGGTAAAACCGAGGTTGCGCGGCAATTGGCGTTCACGCTCGGTGTTGAGTTGCTGCGTTTTGATATGTCTGAGTACATGGAGCGTCATACGGTTTCGCGACTGATCGGTGCGCCACCTGGGTATGTTGGATTTGACCAAGGCGGCCTGCTCACTGAGGCAGTGACTAAACAGCCGCACTGTGTCTTGCTTTTGGATGAAATTGAAAAAGCGCATCCGGATGTATTTAATATATTGCTGCAGGTGATGGACCACGGGACGCTGACTGACAACAACGGAAGGAAATCTGATTTCCGGAATGTGATTTTGGTCATGACGACAAACGCTGGAGCGGAAGCGCTCAATAAACCGAATATTGGCTTTTCCAATACCCGCGAGAGCGGCGATGAAATGGCCGACATTAAACGGATGTTTTCACCGGAGTTCCGCAACCGGCTGGATGCGATTGTGCCGTTCGCGGCGCTCAATGAAGATGTCATCCTGCGCGTAGTGGATAAGTTCTTGATGCAGCTAGAAGATCAGCTGCATGACAAGCGCGTGGATGCGTCGTTTACCGACGCGTTACGTGCGCATCTGGGTAAGCATGGCTTTGATCCTCTGATGGGCGCGCGTCCGATGCAGCGTCTCATTCAAGATACCTTGCGCCGCGCGCTGGCTGATGAATTGCTCTTCGGGAAGTTGGTCGATGGCGGTTCCGTGCTTGTGGACATTGACGCAGACGGGAAAGTCGTGCTGACTTTCGATGCCAAGCCTCCCAAGTCACCTGATAAGCCCAAGGGATCTGATCAGGAAGCTGAACTCGTGCATTGATGATGACGCAGCCGCTGGTGTTGGCGTGTCATCATTGTGGCGCGTCTTACCAGCGCCCACAGCTTAGACCCGGCCAATGGGCGCAATGTTTGCGTTGCGACAGTGTGCTGGAGTCTTACGCGACATTCACGCCTGTGGCTTGGTTGGCAGTCGTCTTGACTGCAATAATGACATTTGCTCTGGCAAACGCTTATCCCGTTGCTACGCTAGTGTTGCAGGGTGTAGCGCAGCCTGCTTCATTTTTTGATGCTGTTGTCATTACTTGGCAAACGGGTTACCCAGAGGTCGCGTTGCTGACATTTGCCGCTGGTTTTTTGTTGCCAGTGCTTCATCTTGGTTTGCTTGCCTGGATGCTTTGCTGGCTCGTGCTGGGCAACCTGCCTCCTCACTTTGATCGCCTACTCGATTGGCTAGAGCGGATCAAGCCTTGGTGCATGGTTCCGGTTTTTTTAATGGGTGTGCTGGTATCGGTGGTCAAGCTCGCCGGACTGGCTACGCTCGTGCCGGGGGTGGGTTTATTTGCAACGGCTGTCGCGGCGGTCTTGATTACTGCTCTTTCGCGCCTTTCTGCCTACAGGTTGAGGACGATGGCGTTTGATGCGTCCTTGCCTGTCAATCCGCCGCATGAACAAGGCCCGCCATCGCCCGCACAATTTACGAGAATCTGGGCTTTACTACTCGCAGCCTTGATCTTGTACGTGCCGGCGAATGTATTGCCCATCATGAGCATCGACGCCATCACCGGAGCCTCGGCGCATACGATTATGGGCGGAGTGATCGAGTTGGTGGGGATGGGCTCCTGGGA
>CAIUZV010000318.1 GCA_903903735.1 uncultured beta proteobacterium
GGGTTAGCTTTTTTTGAAAGCTAACCCTTTGATATATCTGGTCGGAACGGAAGGATTTGAACCTTCGACCCCTTGCACCCCATGCAAGTGCGCTACCAGGCTGCGCTACGCCCCGAAAGTCTGAAAGTATAGCAGAGGCAGATTGGTCCTGCCGAGTGAAGCGCTACTGGCCTAACTTGAGTTGGCCACTGACTGGATATTGACTTTGCGCGTGAACCAACATGTCACGAATGCTATTGAGTTCAGTGCGCAACGAGTGCAGTTCTTGAGCGGTCAACCGTACCGCTGCGTCTGGATCCTGCGGCGGTACTTCCCTACCCTCGCCAAGTCGATTGCGTGCACCACTGATCGTGAAGCCTTGCTCATAAAGCAGCTCACGAATCTTGCGGATCAGTAAAACCTCATGGTGCTGGTAGTAGCGCCTATTACCGCGACGTTTTACCGGCTTGAGCTGGGTAAATTCTTGTTCCCAATAGCGCAACACGTGGGGTTTAACGCCACAAAGATCGCTCACTTCGCCGATGGTGAAGTAGCGCTTAGCCGGGATGGGCGGTAATACAAAGGGCTTGTCTGAAATCGTCATAACCTGAGCTTAGTACGAATGTCGGTAGTGAGGCTAGGGCAAATCAATTTTGCGCTGGCGTAGGGCTTTCAACGGCTCCTTTGAGCTTCTGGCTGGCATGAAAAGTCACTACCCGACGAGCCGCAATGGGAATAGTTTCGCCTGTCTTGGGATTGCGTCCAGGACGAGGCGGCTTGTGGCGTACCTGAAAATTCCCGAACCCTGAAAGCTTGACGGGCTCGCCTCGGGCTAACGCGTCACGAATTTCTTCGAAAAAAGTGTCGACGATGTCTTTGGCTTCGCGCTTGTTTAGCCCAACGCGGTCGAACAACAGCTCTGCTAGCTCGGCTTTCGTCAATGTGCGCGGTTCATTCATAGATTCATTAACTCTGTAGGTATTCAATTTGTAGTGCCAAAACCATTATCTAGGCCGAGCATGATGCACGGTTTCTAGGGCCTGGCGGATCTTTGAAACACATCCATCTACTCGAGCATCGTCCAGCGTGATCTCAGTGTCTTGCAAAGTCAGGCGGAATGCAAGACTCTTTTCTTGTGTCGCCTCTTTAGAGGGATCCCGCCATTGATCAAAAAGCTGCACTTGTTGCACGACACTAAGACTTGGATCCTCAGAAATCGTACGCTTAATAGTATCCAATAAGGATTGCACTGTTTTATCAGTAGAAACCCATATAGCCAAGTCACGTTGAACGGTTGGTTGTTTCGATAATTCTCTGACCTTAGGCATTGGTAAGGCACGCAACGCCTCGTATGCCAACTCAAACAACACGGGCGCTGTAGCAAGTTCCTGTTGCTGCACCCATTTGGGATGCAACTCCCCGATCAATCCGATCCGGACATCTTTAAGGAATATCTCTGCGCTTCGACCAGGGTGAAGCAGCGGATGTGCGCAAGAGGCGAAGCGCACATCTGCCGAGCAGCTATCCAGCAGCGTCTCCACATCATGTTTCACATCATAAAAATCGACGTGCTTGGAGGCCATTCCCCATTGGTCGGGAGCTGCGTACCCCCAGGCGGCCCCGGCTAGCCTCTGCGGCTGATCGATCCCAGCGACAGTGAGCGGCCCGTCAGAGACCTGGGATTGCCGGGTGAACACTCTTCCGAGCTCAAACACACGCACACGAGACTGCTTACGGTTGGCGTTGTAGCGGATGTTTGCGACCAGGCCAGGTAGCAAAGAGCTTCGCATCACGGCGAGTTGGCTGGCGATAGGATTGAGTAGACGAATCGGCTCCTTCGAGCCCAGCATGTCCTGTTCCCAAGACTCTTCGACAAACGAAAAATTAATGACTTCCTGATAGTCCAAGCCGGCGATTTCCGCGCGGATCGTATGCGCGGAACGCTCAGTCTCTGGAGCTTGACGCATCACTGCCGCGGCAAGCGGTGGGTTAGCAGGAATATTGTCAAAACCAATAATTCGAGCAACCTCTTCAATTAAGTCTTCTTCAATCGCAATATCAAAACGGAAGGAAGGTGGTGACACAACAAACGTATCGGGTGTTGCGTCGAACATAAACCCAAGTCGCGTGAAAGTCTGCGTGACTTGCTCGTGCGTGACCGGTATTCCAAGAACCCGTTGGCAGCGCGATAAACGCATCGTGACGGGCTGACGCTCGGGCATATTGATGCACTGATCATCAATCGGTCCGGCTTGGCCACCACACACTTGCAAAATGAGTCCAGTAATTAGATCGAGATGCTCTGGCACTTGTTGGAAGTCCACACCTCGCTCAAATCGATGGCTCGCCTCAGAGCTCAACTTAAGCTTACGCGCGCGACCGGCAATAGACTCGGGCCACCAAAATGCCGCTTCCACATAAATGTTGACGGTATCGAGCGTGACGGCTGTCGCCGCACCACCCATGATTCCAGCCAAGCTCTCTGGCGTAGAACCGCTCGCGATAATACCCATCGAGGGATCGAGCGCAATGGTCTGATCGTTTAACAGAGTAAGTGTCTCGCCTTTGCGTGCCCAGCGTACTTCAAGCTTAGGCTCAGGCATGCGATCAAGGTCAAACACGTGTGTGGGACGACCGAGTTCAAGCATCACATAATTCGAGATATCGACCAGCGCACTCACCGAGCGCTGCCCTGCACGCTCAAGCCGTTGAACCAGCCAAGCAGGAGATGTGGCGCGAGCATTGACCCCGCGCATGACACGTCCGGCAAAGCGACCGCAAAGCTCAGGCGCACAAACCGTCACAGGCAGCACCTCGGAAAGCGAGGGCTTAAGCGCAGGGATGGATGGCGCTTGTAATACAGCGCCTGTCAGTGCTGAAACTTCTCTGGCAACGCCAAGAATCGAGAGACAATCTGCACGATTGGGTGTGAGCTTAAGCGTGAAGAGCGTGTCGTCAAGATCGAGAGCTTGACGAATATCCATCCCGGGGGTCAGATCTGCCGCAAGCACTAGCAATCCGGCATGATCTTGCGACAACCCAAGTTCACGCGCAGAGCACAGCATTCCCGAAGACTCCACACCACGCATCTTGGCCACACCAATCTTCATGTCACCTGGTAGGACCGCACCAACCGTCGCAAGGGGAACATTGATACCAGCTGCCGCATTTGGCGCGCCACAAACAATTTGCAGTGGGGTACCCGTTCCTGCATCAACCTGACAGACACGCAGCTTGTCTGCGTTAGGATGAGGTTCGGCACTGATGATGCGTGCGACCACGACCCCTGTGAACGCAGGTGCCACATGGGTGGCTTCTTCAACCTCAAGTCCCGCCATCGTAAGCCGATGCGAGAGTTCCTCACTGGTGAGGGTTGGGTTGACTAAAGTACGTAGCCAGGATTCAGAAAATTGCATGGTGAACCGTATCGGTCAAAGACAAATTAATGGTTGAACTGCTGCAAAAAGCGCAGGTCGCCTTCGAAAAACTGACGCAAATCGTTCACGCCGTAGCGCAACATGGTCAAACGTTCAAGTCCAGAGCCGAATGCAAAGCCGATGTAGCGCTCTGGATCTAAACCAAAGTTCCTCACGACATCCGGGTGCACTTGTCCTGAGCCAGATATTTCTAACCAACGACCTTTGTTTGGACCAGAGGTGAACATCATGTCAATCTCTGCCGAGGGTTCTGTAAACGGGAAAAAAGATGGACGAAAACGTAAGACCAAATCATCCGTTTCAAAAAAGCAGCGCAGAAAATTCGTGTAAACGCCCTTCAGGTCAGCAAAAGAGATGTTCTCATCGATCCAGAGCCCTTCGACTTGATGAAACATTGGCGAGTGCGTCGCATCACTGTCGACTCTGTAGGTGCGACCGGGTGCGATGACTTTAATGGGGGGCTTGTTCATACGCGCATAGCGAACTTGCATTGGGCTCGTGTGCGTACGCAAAAGTAGAGGCAAGCCTTTGTCGTCATTCATGTCAACATAGAAGGTATCCTGCATTGAACGAGCAGGATGGTTCTCTGGATTATTCAGCGCCGTGAAATTCGTCCAATCGTTCTCGATCTCGGGGCCATCAGCCACATCAAATCCGATCGATTTAAAAATCTCTTCTACGCGTTGCCAAGTTCGGATGACGGGGTGAATCCCCCCTTTTCCACGACCACGCCCTGGCAAGGTGACATCAATTGTCTCGCTTGCTAAACGTGAGTCGAGCTCGGCCTGAGCCAACTGCGCGCGGCGTGCGGTCAGTAGCCCTTCTATTTGTTGTTTGATCTGGTTGATGCGCGCACCCTCGGTGCGCTTCGCCTCTGCATCTAGTTTGGCAAGGCCTTTCAGCATTTCAGTCAATGAACCCTGCTTGCCGAGAAATTTTGCTTTCGCATTTTCAAGAGCAGCGGCATCGACAGCTTGTTCAAACTGCGCACGCGCCTGTTCAATCAGGTCGGTAGCTAATCCAGTCATCTTATTAAAGCCTTCAGGAAACACAGCTTAAAAATGCAAACGGAGCCCA
>CAIUZV010000319.1 GCA_903903735.1 uncultured beta proteobacterium
AACCGCACGATCGGCCGTGACAATACGCTGCCATGGAAGCTCGCAGGCGACCTCGCCCACTTTAAGCGCACCACGCTCGGTCACCCCATCATCATGGGACGCAAAACGTGGGACTCCTTGGGTCGTCCTTTACCCGGCCGTCGTAATATCGTCATTAGTCGCGACAGGACCAAAGCCGCTGCGGGTGCTGAGTTCGTTGCAAGTCTCGATGAAGCGCTGGAGCGTTTGGCACCCAATGAAGATGCCTATATCATCGGCGGCGCACAAATCTACCAGCAGGCGCTTGCGCATGCCAACCACGTCGTTGCCACTGAAGTTCAAGCAATCGTCGAGGGCGATGCATTTTTTACTGCGCTAGACCCCAAGGAATGGAAAGAGGTCTCACGCCTCAGCCATCCGCCTGAAAACGGCCTTGCCTACGACATTGTGCAGTACGATCGTCGCACGGATCCCGTCAATTAATACAACCCGCACTACGGACGCCATCGTCATGAAGAAAAAACAAATCGGTGCAGCGGGCGTAGTCGCCGCCGTAGCGGTTGTATATGCTGGGTTAAGTTGGTACGCCGGCGTGCATATCGAAGGGCAATCCAAGGCAGCCGCTGAATCAATCAATGTCTCTTTGGCTCGCAGCTGGACTGATCAGGCACAGCTGTCCTTGCGCAGCTATGAGCGCGGCGTATTTTCTAGTCGTGCCATCTATGCGCTGACACTCACTAAGCAGGATAAACAAGCTAATCGTCAGGAAATTCTCTGGTCGAATCAAATAGAACACGGACCCTTGCCTTGGTCGCGTATGCAGCGCGGCGACTTCTCACCGACGGGCGCAATCATTCAAACAACCGTGCTGAACAACTCGACGACCGAGGCCTTGTTTACCTCCACGGGCGGACGCTCTCCGGTATCGGGCACTACACTCGTCACGCGCGAAGGTATCGCCACCGTACGATGGACCGTCCTGCCCTTTGACTACACCCAAGACACTCTGCGCGTAAAACTAGGCGCAGCAGAATTTTCTGCGCGTATTGGGCCAAGTTTCAGCTTCTTCAAAAGCAATAGTAGCCTCGACGGTCTAACGCTTAGTGATGGAAAGCTGGCGCTCGAGGTCAAAGGTTTGCAGTGGTCAACGGACACCCGCGCCACACAAACCGGTATGCAAATCGGAGCGCGTGATATTCGAATAGGCAGTCTAAGCTGGGCTTCGCTCGACTCCTCTAGTCTAGGATTGCAACGGCTTGTGATGCGTAGCGACTTGCGTGAAGCAAACGACTTGCTAGGAGGCATCACGACCGCGGAGATCGGCGCACTGCGGCTGAACGATAAAGCTTGGGGAGAGTTCTCCCTATCTCTCGGGTATGAAAAGCTCAACGGAAGCGCGCTACGGTCTCTACTGGACTTACAAGATAGTTATGTTCTGCGCAAGCTGCTCGGTGGCAGTGAGAGTCAGTCAACCGCAGCAGCTGACACAAAGAAATTTTGGCAACATATCGCAGCCTTAAGTAAAACGAGTCCCACGCTAAGCCTAAGTCCGCTCAGTTGGAAAACGAGTCAAGGCCGCAGTCAACTATCGCTGGCGTTTACGCTGAGCCCTTCGGAAACCAATCCCGGCGGTATTGGCTTGCAAGGCACACCTCTCAAGGAGCTCGATGCGACCCTCAGCCTGTCGACGCCCATGCTGAACACTGCGTTCGCTCAAGCCCTTCAGACGCCTGGGGCCAATCCGACTCAGATAAAAACCAGAGCAGATCAAGAAACGCGCAAAGTACTTGACCAAGCCTTTCAACTCAAACTTGGTCGCGCACAAAACAACAAACTTGTTGCGCATTTCAATATTCAGGACGGAGACTTTCGATTAAATGGCCAGCGTATGTCTGGCGAACCAGTTGCCAAATGGCTGCGCACAACGCTCCCCACCGGATGGTTCGCCGAGCGATCTCCCGCATCGCAAGAAGCACCGGATGAGAGCGCGGTCATCAAACATCTTGATCCGGCAGTGCTGACCGGTCTATTAAGCGCTTCTGACTTCACTTACGCACAAAATCGCGATAAAAATGGTGATCGGGTGCTCAACATTGGTACTGCCGAAACTGGTGCAGAGAAAATTGAGTTCATCTTTGTCGGCTGTGGCGACGACCGCACGTGCGAAGATGTATTGATGCGCGCCACCTTCCCGAAAAATCCACAGATTGCGTTGAATGCGATCAATGAGTGGAACCAGCGTAATCGCTGGGCACGCGCTTTGCTGAACGATGCAGAGCAAGCGGTACTGGAAATGGATATCAGCGCTTACGGGGGTATCGAACGCGATGCGCTTGAATCAATGGTCGATAACTTTTTTAAGCTATTGCGCGAGTTTTCAAAAACCATCTCAAAAGCAGGAAAATAGGCCTGCGTGCTCAGCTCACCAAAAAAGAAACAACCCGCCAAATGGCGGGTTGTTTCTTTGGCAAACCAGCATACGCCTCTTAGGCATAGGCTTCGATCGGCAAACACGCACAAACTAAATTACGATCACCCCAAGCATTGTCCACACGACCCACTGGTGGCCAATATTTTGCATCGCGCAAACTGGCAACAGGATATGCAGCCTGCTGTCGTGGATAGTCATGATGCCATTCCTCTGCTAATAGCATCTTGGCTGTATGCGGTGCGTTCTTCAGCACGTTATCGGCGCGATCTCGTTCGCCACGCTCGATCTGTGCGATCTCTGCGCGGATAGCAATCATGGCGTCCACAAAACGATCTAACTCAGCGAGCCCCTCTGACTCGGTTGGCTCAACCATCAAGGTGCCCGCCACAGGAAAGCTCATGGTCGGGGCATGAAAACCGTAGTCCATCAAGCGCTTGGCAATGTCTTCCGCGGTTACGCCCGAAGACTCCTTGATGTCGTGTATATCCAAGATGCATTCGTGCGCCACACGACCATTGCGGCCAGCGTACAGCACAGGAAAGTGTCCGATGAGTTTACGCGCGACGTAGTTCGCGCTCAGGATCGCGACCTCCGTTGCGCGACGCAAACCTTCGGCACCCATTAAAGATATATACACAAAGGGGATAGGAAAAATACTAGCTGAGCCAAACGGTGCAGCAGAGACAGGGCCCACCGCGGCACCTTGAAGCATCGTGCCTTGCTCACTCACCACGCCAGGCAAGAAGGGAGCGAGATGACTGCGCACCCCGACAGGCCCTACTCCCGGCCCACCGCCACCGTGCGGAATGCAGAAGGTCTTGTGCAGATTCAAATGCGACACATCCGCGCCAAATTTTCCTGGCTGCGCTACGCCGACCATGGCGTTCATGTTGGCACCGTCCATATAAACCTGGCCGCCCGCTGCGTGAATCATGTCGCAAATGCTGGTGATGGGCTCTTCAAAGACGCCGTGTGTCGACGGGTACGTCACCATCAGAGCCGCTAGCCGATCGCCTACTTTGGCAATCTTCGCTTTAAGGTCCTCAAGATCGACGTTGCCGTTGGCGTCCGACGCCACCACAACAACTTCCATGCCGACCATGTTCGCGGAAGCAGGATTCGTACCGTGAGCAGAAGAAGGAATCAAACAGACGTCACGCTGGTGCTGACCGTTCGCGCGGTGATAGGCTCTAATCGCGAGCAGACCTGCGTATTCGCCCTGCGCACCAGAGTTCGGCTGCAAACTGATTGCGTCATAACCAGTAATTTCGCAAAGGTCCTTAGACAAGCGCTCAATCATCTGCTGATAGCCCTTGGTTTGGTCCGCGGGCGCAAAAGGGTGAATCAATGCAAACTCGGGCCAAGTGACGGGGATCATCTCGACAGTTGCATTGAGCTTCATCGTGCATGAACCAAGGGGAATCATGGTTCGATCTAAGGCCAAGTCCTTATCCGACAACTTGCGTAAGTATCTCAACATGTCGGTCTCAGACTGAATGCTTGAGAAGACAGGATGGCTCAAGATCGCACTCTTTCGCTGTGAGGCGGTCGGCACCCCCGGCAAACCAACAACAGACGTCGCCAGAGCAGGCGCCGGCTTACCGCCTACCGACGCGAATAAGGCAACAAGTTGCGTCAGATCATCGCTCGTCACCGTCTCATCAAGCGAAACACTAATCTGTGTCGCACTGACGTGACGCAGATTTATTTGCGCTTGGC
>CAIUZV010000320.1 GCA_903903735.1 uncultured beta proteobacterium
GGTCCGTTCTGGACACATGGTTTACAGTTTGTACCGGTCACATAGTTAACACTTTGGGGCCGAATGGGTTCTCCAAGGCTTGTACCCTGTGAGACTCCAAATCAAAGTATCCCATATCGTATTCCATAAAACTCACAAGCCGCAGGTTATCTTTGACTTGACGTCAGCCTACGTCTTGCCCCGCAAAGACCGTATTGAAGTGAACTTTTTTACCTTCAATACAGATTCGTTCGCAGTTTCTGATGGTCATAGTTTTATCGTGAAACGGGTAGGCAGTATCCGGCAATCCTTCATACTTTCTGTTCGACGGTTGGTAAAAATCAGTTGGTCGTTTCATCTCTAGAGCTTGGTTCGATCGTTCGTAATTGAACTCTTGAATGAAGCCTTCAAACTTGTCCTGCTGCTGAAGTATGTTCTTGCCTGGAGGACTCGTTGCGGCCTTTTTAAGGTCAGGTACATGCGCTCATGTCGACCGTTCTGCTGTGGGTTACCAGACTTAATCCGCTCAATCCCAATACCCAGACGCTACCACCAAACAGATAGACTGCTCAGGGCATATAAGGATTTTGGGCTTGCGAAAGGCACTCCGCTATACGAACGGATATTGTTCGGTAACCCATGCTCTTTGAACAGTCTCTCAAAGACGCCAAAGGCATCTGCTTCTCGCGCACTCTCGAGGCCCTCACAACAGATTAAAAAGTGAGAGGCATAGTCCGTCACGGTTAAGGGCTAACAGGTATGCACGAAAGTCATGAACTTTATATCAATCTAGTTTTAGATTGAGTTGTTTTAATATTGGACCCCACCGCAAGTAATCCTGCTTCATTATTTTTTCGGTTTCCTCTGGTGTTGTACCTAGGATCTCAAATCCTTGCTTTGCATAAGTATCTCGCAGGGCTGGGTCCTGCAGTGACTCAATAGTTGCCTTGTAGAGCAACGAAATAGTTTGTGGTGATGTACCTTTTGGTGCCATCAAGACAAAACGTAATCCAGCATGCACACCAGGCAGCCCTGCCTCACTCATTGTGGGGATGCTAGCAGCTGAGGCAGCCCTTTTTTCTGTCATAACGGCATAGGGCTTTAAATTACCTTGGGTTATGTGACCAATCACGGCGCCTAGAGTAAACATACCTACTTGCGCATGACCAGCCAAAACGTCTTGAAGTGCAGGTCCACCGCCCTTATATACAGGCTGTACAGCAGTAACGCCAGCCTGTTTTGCAAACAACTCAAAAGCGAGATGGTGAGGGGTACCGAGCCCTGGATTAGCAAAAGAAAATTTATTTCCTTCAATTTTCGCAAAAGCAATAAGTTCCTTGAGAGTATTCGCTGGCAACGACTTGTTTGATGCAAGAACAAGTGGTGTCTCAGCCACAAATGTAATCGGAACGAGATCTTTGAAAACATCGTAATTTAATTTTGTATATAAATACGGGTAAATTGCGATTCCATCTGTATTGATTAGAAGCGTGCTGCCGTCCGGCGCAGCACGCGCCACTATTTCTGTACCTATATTGCTCGCTGCCCCTGGTCTGTTTTCTACGATGACGGCTTGGCCCAATCTATCTTTTAAGTGGTTCGCTAGTGGTCTAGCTAAACTATCTGCTCCCCCGCCAGGCGAGAACGGTACTATTATCCTGATCGTCTTCGAGGGAACCTGGCCGTAGCTGTGAGAAGCACAGAGAAAGAACACCAAGGCTAAGACGCCAAGTAATGTCTTGTTCGCAAAATGAGTAGTTGGCATGATTTTTAGGCCTTTTCTTTTAAATCAATATTAAAACGAGAATTAAAGGCAGATTTCAGTTGATCGAACATAACCCCTACTCGAATAACCGAAAAATCCGAAAAATCAATGATGGTGCTTGATCGGCCTAAAGCATTATGGTATTTCGAAAGTCCGTAGTCCACGATTAGATCTACCGCACTTAGAACTTCCGGCTCGATATCTTGCGCTCGATATTTACTGCCCTTTAGAGAAGTATTAGCCGATGAGCCAAACACCGGAATCCCAGCCTCCCAGGACTGACGAGCGATTTCATCGTGCAAGAATCCTGCATTGATAAGCATATCAAGGGTGTTGGCTTTGGTAGAGCTTTGCAAAACAAAAGGGTCAACGTCCTTAAAAAACGGATGATCTTTTTTAAACGGAGCAACGACAGAGAACGGTAGTTTTTCAATCTCGACAATCTCTCGAATCATGGATCGTTTTTCGTCTGGCAATATATGCACTTCATGACTTATTTGCCAACTAGAGAAAAGACCGCTCGGCTTTTCGTAACTTCTTTGTTTAGCATTAAATATTCTTTTTATGGCTATTTCTTTGCAGCCAATAATTGCGTAGGCCACATCAAGCGGCAGTATTGCGACACCTCCCTGCCAAACCAAATCCAGAATTTGCTTAGCATCCTTTTCGATTTTCTCTTTCGGAACGAAGTCAGCTGTACTCGAGTTAGGGTGGACAGGTTTTATGACTTGCGACATGTTAGATCCTTATATTAGCGGAGGTCTGAATACTTTGGACAGCATTTCGAGGAGGATAAGTTGTAGTAGTTTCGATTTGATCTGGCCGTTAGGACTTGCCCAAAGGTGGGGTGAGGTGGAACGAAAGCTCAAGACAACTTTTTGTTAGAGATTAAGCTGTAGGTTCCAGTTCACGTGCAGCGGCTCGGCGCTGCCCCGTTTTTGCTCATTACAAACGAATGCTGCTAACGCAAAGACTGTAGTGGTGCACAAACTAATACCACAGACTCCAGAAGTAACTCCGATTGAGTCTTTGAAAGTTCTCAAGATGATCAGTGTATTATGAAACGAATTGAATGTCCTTATGAATCGCTGCCAATTCAATAGACACCCCCAGGTTTTGAATCGGCGCCAACAAGCGAACTCTTAAAATGTAGTGATCGCGACTTGATCTGACAAACACGTACCGCAAACTGGGGGACTGTCAGATCAAGTCGCGATCACTACAACTAACACATCATCCGGCTGGGTCATCGTATGAGTACATGGGCTACTTCCAAGCAGTCCAACTTTTCTGCCGCACCTCCAACTGGTCAATTTTCAACTGGCGTCAACATCCTATGTGCGTGCGAAGATTTTGCGTAAAGCATCTGCATTATTGAGAGAGCGAAGAGAGTTCATCACGTAAAGACTCGTGATGAAACAAGGCAAGCCTTTATTCGAGACGCGTTATTCATCGAACGACTTTTTGGCCGTTTCTATTCTTTCGTCTCGCCGGCATCCTGCTCTTGGAGGGGCGCCAAAGGTGTATGACGCATTTTTTCGCCATCCCATTGTTGGCCGCACCAACAACGGCCCTCTGGGTCAATGATGCATGTACCGGTGCCACAGCACCGAGGATCTTCACCCATGTAAAACTCCTGATTTTGACTTTTTAACGATAGGCCCTATCTTACCAAGGGTCGCACGGTCGTAAAGCCTCCATCCCAGTCTACAGCCCGACTCACCCAGCGCGCCACATTGAACATCTGACGATCAGCACCACGCCTCGCAATGAGCTGCACACCAACCGGCAGTCCGTTGCGGCCAGAAAATAGCGGTAGGGTTATCGATGGCACGTGTAGAGTCGTCCAGAGCAGACTGAAGGAAGGGTCGCCGGTCGCCTCAAGACCAATTGGCGCCTCGCCTGCAACCGCTGGGGTGAGTAGCACGTCGTAGTCTCTAA
>CAIUZV010000321.1 GCA_903903735.1 uncultured beta proteobacterium
CCGTCTGCTCAACGAGATCCAGATGCTCTGGCATACGCACCCGGTTAACGAGCAGCGCGCACAGCGTGGTCTACCCCCGATTAACTCACTCTGGCTCTATGGCGGCGCGGCTGGCTGGCGTCCCACGGCCTCCTCAGCCCCGCTGGAGATAATCGACTTGCTGTCTGACGCATGCCTAGAAGGTGATTGGGCAGGATGGATTGCACAGCTCCCAGCTGTAGACGCTGCACTTGGAGTCGCCCTGAAACGCGCAGAAGCAAATGGCGCGCCACCCCTCATTACCCTGACAGGCCAACGCACGGCCGTGCGTTTGGCGCACCACAGACCAAGCTGGTGGCAACACCTTGTCCCTCGACGCAAGCACAACTGGACCGACTGGTGGAATCTCCAAAACTGACGATTCGTCGTAGCAACGATGCTGCGGCACAACGACTGGCAGGCTCGGGCCTGCACCCGCTGCTTGCACGGCTGTGGGCAGCGCGCGGCATCACACAAGCCGATGATGTGCGTCTTGAATGGCCCGCCATGCTGCCGCCCAAGACGCTGACGCAAAACGAATACGCAGCAGTTCTGCTGGCGGACGCCATCCAGGCCGGCAAGCGCATGCTCATCGTCGCCGATTACGATTGCGATGGCGCGACCGCGTGTGCGGTAGGCATACGCGCGCTGCGCGCCATGGGTGCCATCGTTGACTTTTTAGTGCCAAACCGTTTTGAGACAGGCTACGGTCTGTCAGAAGCCGTCGTCGACCTAGCACTCGTCCACAAAGCGGGTCGCCCTGATTTACTCATTACCGTGGATAACGGCATCGCCAGTGTGGAGGGCGTCGCCGCCGCGAACCGTCACGGACTTGGCGTAATCGTGACCGATCATCATCTGCCCGGGCAGACACTCCCCGAGGCGCTTGCGATCGTGAACCCCAATCAACCGGGCTGCGACTTTCCTTCCAAGAATCTTGCGGGAGTCGGCGTCATTTTTTATTTAATGATCGCTCTGCGTGCCGAGCTCAGAAAGCGCGACGTCTTTACCCAAGCGGATGCACCGAAGCTTGAAGGACTCGCTGATCTTGTCGCGCTCGGCACAGTCGCCGACGTCGTCAAGCTCGATTCCAACAATCGTTTGTTAGTGACACGCGGCCTAGACCGGATGCGCCGCGGGCTCATGCAACCCGGTATTCGTGCGCTGTTCGCAGTCAGCGCGCGTGATCCACAAGCGGCGAGTGGTTTTGATCTCGGCTTTGCACTGGGTCCCCGCATCAACGCAGCGGGACGCTTAGCCGATATGGGCTTAGGCATTCGCTGTCTCACCACCGACGACGATATGGAGGCGCTTGAACTCGCACGCGAGCTCGACACGATCAACCGTGAACGCCGCCAGATTGAAACCGTTATGAAAGAACAAGCCTTAAGCGCGACGGACACCTTTGAAGCGGGTCACGTTGGCGCCTCGGTGTGCGTCATGCACCCCGAATGGCACCAAGGCGTCGTGGGACTCGTGGCGTCAAGACTGAAAGACCGATTTTTTCGGCCCACGCTGGCGTTTGCACCGGCCGGCGAAGATGAACTGCGGGGCTCCGGCCGCTCGATTCCAGATGTGCATCTGCGTGACGTCCTGGATCTGGTCTCAAAACGTCATCCTGGGCTGATCCGCAAGTTTGGCGGCCATGCCATGGCGGCAGGCCTGACCTTAGGACGAGACGATTTTGACCAGTTCGCCCCAGCGTTTGAACAAGCCGTGATCGAAATGACCGGTCGCAAGAGTTTTGAACCCGTGATTGAAACGGATGGCTCTCTCGAAACCGGCTACGCGAATGCGCAAGTCGCTGGCTTATTAGCCCAAGAGGTCTGGGGCGCTGGATTCGCCGCCCCGTTGTTCCTTGACGAGTTCCGGATTCGTAACCAGAAACTGGTCGGCGAGAAACACCTCAAACTCGTGCTCGAGCGCGGTTCGCAACGCTTTGATGCTATCTGGTTCGGACGCACAGACAGTCTGCCCGAGCGCATCCAGGCCGCCTATCGGCTCGAACAAAACGTCTGGAACGGCATGGTTTCCGTTCAACTCGTCCTAGAACACGCCCAGGCGGCGTAATCCCTTGCTGCGTCCGTTAAAATACCTCGTTCACTTAAACAAATTTAGTTAAATAGCTGGAAGCATACGAATGGAAGCCGAACGTCAGAACCAAATCGCCTCAAGACTCGCCGACTACAGCGCGCGCGAGTCTGCACTTCGGGGGTATCTTTGACTTCGATGTCAAAGCTGAACGTCTGCACGTCGTTAATGCCGAACTAGAAGACCCTAACGTCTGGAACGATCCAAAACGCGCCCAGGATCTTGGCCGCGAAAAAAAGAGTATTGAAGATGTTGTGACCACGCTGACTGCGCTGGCACAATCCATCGTCGACTCTCGTGAACTCTTTGAGCTGGCCGCCGCTGACAACGACGACCCTACCTTAGAAGCCATCGAGGCAGACGCCGACGGTTTTCAAAGCACCCTCGAAGGGATGGAATTCCGCCGGATGTTTTCAAACCCGGCTGATCCACTGAACTGCTTTTTAGATATCCAGGCCGGTGCTGGCGGCACCGAAGCACAAGACTGGGCCTCAATGTTGCTCAGACAGTATCTGCGCTATGCCGAACGCAAAGGGTTTAAAGCAGAGCTACTCGAAGAATCTGAAGGCGAAGTGGCCGGCATTAAATCAGCCACCATCAAGATCGAGGGCGAATACGCCTTCGGCTTCCTGCGCACCGAAAGTGGTGTCCATCGCCTCGTACGCAAAAGCCCATTCGACTCCTCGGGCGGACGCCACACCTCGTTTGCGAGCGTGTTTGTATACCCAGAAGTCGACGATTCAATTGAGATCGATATCAATCCTGCCGACTTGCGCATCGACACCTACCGGGCAAGTGGCGCGGGCGGACAACACATTAACAAGACCGACTCGGCCGTCCGTATTACGCACCTTCCGACCAATATCGTGGTTCAGTGCCAGAACGACCGTTCGCAGCACCGTAACCGTGCCGAGGCCATGCAGATGCTGAAATCGCGTCTCTTTGAACTTGAGATGCGCAATCGCATGGCCGAGCAACAAAAAATGGAAGACGCCAAGACCGATGTGGGCTGGGGCCATCAAATCCGTTCCTATGTGTTGGATCAGAGCCGTATTAAAGACCTGCGTACCAACGTTGAAATCTCCAACACACAAAAAGTGCTGGATGGCGATCTCGATCCCTTCATTCAAGCCAGCCTAAAGCAAGGAGTCTGAGCACATGACGACGATTACGATTATCACCGGCACGACACGTGGCCTGGGTGCCTCAATGGCCGAGCAGCTCGCAGCGACAGGACAACACCTAGTGACGCTGTCGCGTAAAACCTCAGACGCGCTTGCGACCATTGCGGCCAAGCACAGCACCACCTTGACCCAGCTTAATGTGGATCTGGGGGATTCAAGCGCGCTAGCGAAAGCGGCACTGTCCCTCAAAGCATTAATTGCCAGACACGATCGCGTACGCTTTATTCATAACGCAGGTATTGTTACCCCGATTGATCAAGCTGAAAATCTCAATGACTTAGCCGTGATCAACAACGCCTTTCAAGTCAACATCACATCAGCGATCTACCTGACGGCTCAGGTACTCACCGCAAGTCACACCGCGAAAGATCGACGCATCCTGTTGATCTCTTCGGGTGCGGGTCGTAATGCCAGCTCCGGCTGGGCTGTCTACTGTGCCACCAAGGCCGCGATGGATCGCTATGCCGAAGCGGTCAAACTTGATCTGGGCGATCGCGCGCGCATCACTTCCATGGCGCCAGGTGTGATCGACACCGACATGCAAGTCACCATTCGCAGCACACCCAAAGAAGCACTCCCCTCACTCGATCGCTTCGTAGGCTTTCATCAAAACAAACAACTTGGCGCGCCCGATGTGGTGGCAAGACGCATCCTGACTGCCCTCGAGAGCGAAGGCTACGGCTCGACAACCATCGACGATATTCGTCAATACCCGGCCTAATCATGACTGACAACCAAACTCCACAGCAAGACGAAAACCACCTGATCGCCGAACGTCGGGGCAAACTTGCCGCCATCCGGAAGCGCGGTGTTGCGTTTCCCAATGACTTCGTGCCAGCCGACCGCGCCGAGCCATTGCACCAACGCTATGGCGAGCAGGATCAGGCCACCCTGGCTGCCGCCGCGCATCCCGCCAGCGTGGCGGGGCGGATGATGCTCAAGCG
>CAIUZV010000322.1 GCA_903903735.1 uncultured beta proteobacterium
CAGTCTTTAGGTAAGCGACTTCTACATGTTTGACTTTATCCGCAATCATAAGCGTTGGATGCAGCTGATTTTGTTGCTGCTCATTCTGCCGTCTTTCGTTTTCTTTGGCTTGGAAGGCTACACCAGTTTCATGTCCAAGGAGCCCGAATTGGCGTCCGTGGATGGGCAAGGCATCACGCTAGGCGAATTCAACCGCGCCCGAACCGCGCAGCTTGAACAATATCGCTCTGCCCTGGGCCCACAGTTCGATGCAGCCGCATTCGACACGCCTATATTCCGTGAGCAATTATTGAATTCTCTCGTTGATCAGCGAACGATCGCCGTTGCGGCAAGTAAGGGCAGATATTCAGTCTCCGACGAAACCCTGCGTCGTACGATTGCCAGCATACCGGCTGTGCAGCAGGATGGTCAGTTTTCGTCCGAGCGCTATCGGCAAGTTCTCGCTGCGCAGGGCATGACGCCCGCATCGTTCGAGCTTGGCCTGCGACGCGATCTGGCGATCGCGCAGGTGTTGCAACCGATCGGATTGACGGCGCGCGTACCCGTCGAGGTAGCGAAAAACATCTTGGCGCTTGTCACCGAGAAGCGTGTGGTTTCACGCCAGGTGTTTGCGGCTGACAGCTTCGTTAAAACCGTAGAAGTAAGCGAGGCAGACATCAAGACCTGGTATGACGCGAATCAAGATCAATTGCGCATCCCTGAGAACGTTGATGTGCAGTATCTCGTGTTGAATGAAGAGGCTGCGACGAAAGATGTCAACGTATCTGATGCGGACGTCGAGAGCTTTTATAAACAAAATCAGGCTCGCTACGGTCAGCCCGAGCGACGTCGTGTCAGTCACATTTTGATCGAAGTGCCTGCGACGGCTGATGACGCGACAAAGACCAAAGCGCGGACCCGTGCCGAAGAGGTTGCCAAGCGTGCTGCCGCCTCGCCCGCAGATTTCCCAGCGCTTGCCAAAGAGTTTTCTCAAGACAGCGGTTCAGCGAGCCAGGGCGGTGATCTTGGTTGGATCAGTAAGAATATGCTGGTTCCACAAGTTGAGCAGGCGGTGTTTGGTCTCGAGGTAGGCAAGATTTCTGGCGTCATTGAAAGTCCGTTTGGGTTCCATGTACTGAATGTGCTTGAGCTGCAAGCGGCCTCCGTTAAGCCACTGGCGGACGTCAAGGAAGATGTAACGCTTGAGATTCGTAAACAGTTGGCTGCTGAGCGCTTTGCTGATATGGCGGGCAAGCTGACGAACTTGGTTTACGATCAACGTGATAGCCTCAAGCCAATCGCCGACGCGTTGAACTTGAAGATCCACACGGTGACGGGTCTGAGTCGTGAAGGGTTGTTGACAGCTCAGCAACGCGAACCCTCAGCGATGCCCAGTGAGGCAGAGCAAACGATTCTAGGGAATCCTAAAGTACGTCAAACGGTGTTTTCAAATGATGTGCTCAAAGAGAAACTCAATTCTGGTGTGATTGAGCTTTCGCCTGATGTGCTGGTTGCTGTGCGTGTGGATGCGCTTCATCCTGCTCGCGTCCCTGCCTTAGAAAAGGTGTCCGCGCGTATCCGTGATACGTTGATTGCCGAGCGTGCGTTGGCCGCTGCCGAGGCCGCTGGTAGTAAAGAGCTCGCGACACTCAAAGCGGAAAAGCCTGCCGAGCCGAGCGGTTTTGCGCCGGCAATGACCGTAACACGTCAGTCACCCGATAAGCTCACGCGCGAGGAACTCGAAGCGGTCATGTCCGCCAGTGCCAAAAATTTACCACTCTATTTGGGCGTCAAGGGAGACACTCAGTACAGCATCCTATTGTTAACCAAAGTCGAAGATGCTCCTGCGCCTGATCCGGCTCAAGTGTCGCAACTGCAGGCCCAACTTGCCCAGGCCTGGGGCGCTGCAGAAGAGCAGGCCGCCCTGAAGATTTTGCGCCAGGCCTACAAAGTTAAGGTGCTACCTGATGCCGCCCGAGTCATTAGTGGCGAGCTCGATGCAGCGAAGTTGTAATTAGCGCTTTAGCATCGGTAAGATAACCTCCAGCACATTTCGCATCATGCGCGGCTGTGCCAGCTCATTGGGGTGGAGGTTGTCTGCTTGTAAGTACTTTGGGTCTGCGGCAACCCCTTCAAGTAGAAATGGTACAAGGCTTGCGTTGTTTTGCTTTGCGACGATTTCAAATACATCTTTGAAGCCTGATGTGTATTCTCGCCCATAGTTTGGCGGAATCTGCATACCCACGATCACAACCTGTGCTCCGCTTGAGCGAGCTTGGCTTGCCATGGTGTTTAAGTTCTTGCGTGTCAAGTCCAGTGGCAGACCTCTGAGTGCATCGTTGCCTCCTAGTTCAATGATCACTAGGGCGGGATTGTGTTTGTCCAGCAGGCGTTTCAAGCGGGTCACGCCACCACTGGTTGTATCGCCACTAATGCTCGCATTCATGATGTCTGTGTCGATCTGTGCGCTATTCAGTGACTGCTTGAGTAAATTGACCCAACCTGTGTTTCGGGCAATTCCATATTCTGACGAAAGGCTATCTCCGACGACTAAAATACGCGTAGCGGATGGCGTTGCTATTTGCCCCCAAGCCGTGAGGGTGATCGTGGTCAGCACGCTGAAAAGAACTAGACTGACACATTGACGTAGTTGAGAAAATGAAGACATGAGTGCTGAAATCAACGCTATAGAAGTCACACAACTAAGTAAGCGCGTTCAAGACGCGGCTGGGATGTTGACGATTTTAGATGACATCACGTTTTCCTTGCGTGCCGGCGAGTCGTTGGCGATCACAGGCGCTTCAGGCTCGGGTAAGTCTACCCTGCTGGGATTGCTGGCTGGTCTAGATACCCCCACATCCGGACAGGTTAATTTGCTGGGGCAA
>CAIUZV010000323.1 GCA_903903735.1 uncultured beta proteobacterium
AAATGGATGTGATGCAGACACGAGTACGGCTCCGGGTTCGGTGGGTACGCCAGAATGAAGGCAGGCCCAAGACGGAAAATCAATCCCGTATTATCGCCCATTTGACTAGCGACGAGCGGGATTGGGGCCTCTTAATTGATGACGGTTGCCTGTGAACTACCCTACAATTTGCTAAATATTTGCTAGAAAATTACCCGTTGGGTGCAACGCTAAAAAGAGAACGGAATGAGCGTACTGAAACAGCTGCAAGACATCGTTGGCGCCGAGCAAGTGCTGACAGGCGAGGCGATGACGCCCTATCTCGTGGATTGGCGGGGGCGCTATCGCGGTCAAGCGCTAGCTGTTTTGCGACCCGCATCGACCCAGGAAGTGGCCGCGGTTGTCAAAGTGTGTGTCTCAACCAGAACCCCAATTGTTCCCTCTGGCGGCAATACCAGTATGTGCGGCGGCGCCACGCCTGACGAGACCGGACACGCGGTGGTGATCTGTCTGGCACGCTTGAACAAAGTGCGATCGATTGACACAGACAACGATACGATGACGGTCGAAGCTGGCTGCATCTTGCAGTCCGTCCAAGAGGCGGCTCGGGGGGCCGACAGATTGTTTCCCCTGAGTTTGGCGGCCGAGGGCAGTTGTACGATTGGCGGTAACTTAGCGACGAACGCGGGTGGCACGCAGGTGCTTCGCTACGGCAATACGCGAGATCTCGCCTTAGGCTTGGAAGTCGTGACGGCCGAAGGGGAAATTTGGAACGGCTTACGTGGTTTGCGTAAGGACAACACGGGCTACGATCTGCGCGACCTATTCATCGGAAGCGAAGGTACGCTTGGCATCATCACGGCCGCTACGCTAAAGCTATACCCGTTGCCCGTTGCCCAGCGCACGGCGATGTTGGCCTTGAACACCTTAGAAGATGCAATCACGGTGCTGTCGCGCGCTCGCGCGGGCTTCGGCGCGTCCTTGACGGGGTTTGAGGTCATGATGGGGCCCGTGTTGCAGGCGGTGGTCAGACTCTTCCCGCAGCAGCGCCTGCCGTTTGAGGGCCCGTCTGCGCAGTCCCCATGGTTTGCTTTGCTTGAACTTTCGGACAGCGAAAGCGCCGAGCATGCGCAGGGGCGCTTTGAAGCGGTTCTGGGCGCAGCGATCGAGGATGGGCTGGTCACTGACGCAGCGATTGCTGAGAACATCGCTCAGAGCAAAGCGATGTGGCATCTGCGCGAGAGTATTCCTCTGGCGGAGGCCGAGCTAGGTAAAAGCATCAAGCACGATGTGTCGATCCCGATTTCTTCGATCGGCACCTTCGTCAAAGTGACCAACGCCGCGTTACAGCAGCGCTTTCCCGGGATTCAGCATATCGTTTTCGGGCACCTTGGCGATGGCAACTTACACTACAACGTCGCGCGAGCGCCGAATCAAACAGAACAAGAACTCTTGGCAGTCCAATACGATGTTTATCAGTTAGTGCATGACAGCGTGCACGCGCACGCGGGCTCGATCAGTGCTGAGCACGGAGTGGGACAACTCAAACGTGACGAACTGACGCGATATAAAAGCGCACTAGAGCTTAAGCTGATGAAGCAGATCAAAACGGCGCTTGATCCTCATGGACTGATGAACCCTGGCAAAGTCTTGCAGGCCTAAGCGCTCGCTGCGGTAGAGTTGAGCCTCAGCGTTTCTGGCAGCTTGGGCAATAATAGGTGGCGCGCTGCCCCTGCACGATGCGTTTAATCGGGCGAGTGCATGCTTTACAAGGCTTGCCATCCTGCTCATAAACGGCCGCATGCATCGTAAAGTAAGCGCCCGCCTCACCCGTGGCATTGACGTAGTCTCGCAGGGTGCTACCGCCGGACTCGAGCGCATCTTTCAGCGTGCTGCGTAAGGCCTCGACCAGCCTCGCGCAGCGCTCGAGCGACAGCCGTGCGGCGGGCGTGGCCGGGTGGATTTTGGCGCGAAATAGGCACTCTGAGGCATAAATATTTCCAGCGCCCACGACGACATCGCCCGCCAATAAAGCTTGTTTGATCGCCATTTGGCGGCCCTTGAAGCCTTTACGCAAGTGCTCCGCGTCGAAAGCGGCATCAAAAGGCTCGATGCCTAGCTTTTGAAGCAACGGATGCTGCTCGACGGGGCCGTTTCCGGCCGGATGCCATAGCACAGCACCAAAGCGTCTTGGGTCGTGTAGCCGCAGAGTAAGGTGCTCAAAATGCCATTCAACGTGGTCGTGTTTACGCAGTATTTCGCCCGTTTGGACGCTGCGCAGCGACCCCGACATCCCCAAATGAATGAGTTGAGTGCCCCGATCGAACTCCAGCAACAAGTATTTCCCTCTGCGGCGGCAGGCCTTCACCCGCTGCCCCCTGACCCAGTCTGGCAGTCCGGAAGGGATTGGCCAGCGCATACGAGCGTCATGCACCACCATGCGTTGGAGGACCCGCCCTGTTGCAACGGCGTCAATTCCTCTACGAGTTGTCTCAACTTCTGGCAGTTCTGGCATGGGTGAGTGCTAACATCTTGTCACTGAGTCCGTTGATTGTGCCACCAACTAGGCGGTTCGCGTGAAGTCGTCGTTTAAATTTCGTTGTGCCCATTGGCTTGCCACGGTTCCCGTGGCGGTTTCGATGTTGCTGTTTGTGTCGCACACGGAGGCGCAGGTAGGCCAAAGTAAAGAGACCTCTCAACATACACCGCTCGAGGTCCGACCGCGCTTGCCTGAGTCTGCAGAGATTCACTTACGCGCCGGGCAGCTACCTGAAGTCACACTCACGTCTTCGCTCATGTATCGGATTCTGGCTGCTGAGATCGCGGCCCAACGCGGATCGTTCCTCTCCGCTGGTAAAACGATGCTTGATCTGGCGCGTGAGGTCGGTGACTATCGCTTAGCGCGCAGAGCGCTCGAGTTTTATCTCGGGGGCGGTAACTTGCCAGGCGCGCTGGAGTCTGCACGCACCTGGTTAAGGATCACTCCGGATGATACGGAGGCAGCCACGACCGAAATGGCTCTTGCCGCTGCGTCGGGACAGACTAGCGGTCTTGCAACGGCATTGCGCAAGCAAATTGATGCGGCCAAGGATAAGAACGCCGGCATTGCACAAGCGGTGCATGTCTTGAGCCGTATGCCTGACAAGCGCAGTGCGCTGAGCATTCTATCGACCGCAATTGCTGAAAGCACGGCTCGCAACACACTCGCTGCGCATTTGGCGCTCGCCGATATGGCCACTGCA
>CAIUZV010000324.1 GCA_903903735.1 uncultured beta proteobacterium
ATACATGCCCCTTTGATTGCGACACCTCAGGGTGTGCTCGTTAAGACCGGCGACGGCTCTCTTGCTTTGATTGTGTTGAAATAAATATTGTGTCGGTAAAGCCTGTTGTTGCCCTTGTAGGACGCCCGAACGTTGGAAAGTCGACTCTTTTTAATCGGCTGACGCGTTCGCGTTCGGCCTTGGTCGCTGACTTCTCTGGCCTGACCAGAGATCGTCATTACGGTGAAGGACGGGTGGGCGATACGCCTTTCATTGTCGTGGACACCGGTGGTTTCGAGCCTGTTGCCAAGACGGGCATCTTGCACCAGATGGCACGCCAGACCAAACAGGCGATTGCTGAGGCCGATGTCGTTGTATTTTTGGTGGATGCGCGTGCCGGTTTAAATGCACACGACCATGACATCGCCCGTTTGTTACGTAAGCTTGGACAAAAAGTTGTTCTGTGCGTGAACAAGGCTGAGGGCATGCAACACACCAGTGCAGTGGCAGAGTTTCATGAGCTCGGCCTTGGACTGCCTTGCCCCATTTCAGCTGCGCACGGAGATGGCATTGCCGATTTAATCGAGCATGCTCTTGAAGGGCTAGGTGAGAAAGTTGAAGATGAAGTGTTCGATGCGGATGAGGCTGAGCCGAGTCCTGATGCCTTGGCAAGTGACTCGCCTGAGCCGGCTGAACCTGTTATTCATCATCGGATCAAGTTGGCAATTGTGGGCAGACCCAACGTTGGGAAATCCACCTTAATTAATACGCTGCTCGGCGAAGAGCGTGTCATTGCCTTTGATATGCCGGGAACCACGCGTGACGCGATTGAAATTGAGTTTGACCGCGGCGGCAAGCAGTACACGCTGATTGATACGGCGGGTCTACGCAAGCGCGGTAAGGTGTTTGAGGCGATTGAAAAGTTTTCAGTGATCAAAACGTTGCAAGCGATTGAGGCCAGTAACGTTGTTCTCTTGATGATTGACGCGCAGCACGAAGTATCCGAGCAGGACGCGCATATCGCGGGCTTTATTCTCGAGACGGGACGTGCGTTGGTTGTTGCGATCAACAAGTGGGATGGTCTCGACCCTGAACACCGTGAGCGTATCCAACGCGAGTTTGACCGCAAACTCAGGTTCTTGTCGTTCGCTCGTGTGCATACGATTTCGGCCTTACGCGGGCAGGGGATCAACACTGTGTTGCGCTCTGTTAATGCAGCGCATGCGGCAGCATTTACTAAGCTGTCGACGCCGCGTCTGACGCGCGAGCTACAAGCGGCGATTGAGCAACAACCGCCGCCTCGCAAAGGTATTTTCCGTCCCAAAATGCGCTATGCCCACCAGGGCGGACAGAATCCACCTTTGATCATCATTCATGGCAATGCACTGGATGCGATTCCGGACACGTACCGTCGATATCTTGAAGGACGTTTTCGTGATGAATTCGAACTTGCCGGTACCCCATTGCGAATTGAGTTTAAGTCGTCATTTAATCCTTACGCCGATAATTAATCGTTAAGGCGTTGACCGCGAGCCCTTATGAGTCGTTACTGGAATAGCCTCGTTTCTAAGTTGGAACCCTACGTGCCCGGCGAACAGCCGCGCGTTCAAAATCTGATCAAGCTCAATACGAACGAGCATCCCTATGGTCCTTCGCCCAAGGTGCTAGCAGCGATCGCTGCACAGACGAATGACAGTCTTCGCTTGTATCCAGACCCTACGGCCTTAGAACTGCGCGAGGCAATCGCTGGCCGCTTCGGATTGACCGCTGCGCAGGTGTTCGTTGGCAATGGTTCGGACGAAGTGCTGGGGCACGCCTTTCATGCCTTGCTTAAACACGATGCGCCGATTTTGTTTCCGGATATCACCTATAGCTTTTATCCAGTGTATTGTGGGCTCTACGAGATTGCCTACAAAGCAGTGCCTCTGGATGAAAATTTTAAAATTCGAGTGCAAGACTACCTTCCCGAAGGTCAGGCGAGGGCAGGTGGGATTATTTTCCCTAACCCCAATGCGCCAACAGGGATTGCCCAGCCGCTCGAGCAGATTGAGCGTGTGATTGCAGGCAATCCAGATATTGTGGTGGTGGTCGACGAGGCGTATGTTGATTTTGGTGCCCAGACTGCTGCAGGGCTGATTGCCCGTTACCCTAACTTGCTCGTGGTGCACACAATGTCCAAAGCTTATTCGCTCGCTGGCTTGCGAGTCGGGTTTGCGCTCGGCCATCCTGACCTGATTCAGGGTCTTGATCGGGTTAAGAATAGCTTTAATTCCTATCCCTTGGATCGTCTGGCCCTAGCCGGCGCGCAAGCTGCCGTTCTAGATCAGACTTATTTTGAGCAGGCCCGCGATGCGGTTGTCCGCAGTCGGGACGCCTTGACCGCTGACCTACAACGTTTGGGTTTTGAGGTCTTACCGTCAGCTGCGAACTTTGTCTTCGCCCGTCATCCGGCTCACAGCGGCGAGGCCTTAGCCAGCGCTTTGCGTGCACGCAATATTCTCGTACGGCATTTCAAACACGGGCGTATCTCAAACCATCTGCGAATCACAATCGGTACCGATGCGCAATGTAATCAATTGGTCATCGCTTGCCGAGAAATATTAAAGTAAACTAGTAATAAAATATTTTAAGTACTTGATATTATTATTAATTAATTAAATGTCATGCAAGTGAGCTTTGTTGAGGAAATTTAGTGACAAATTGTTTTTGTCACTAGCATGACGAGGGAAAACCCTGTAAAGTGTGACTTATGATTTCGTCGCATAACGCAGCTTAGGTGAGGCGTGGTCGCTAACAACAATATAAGGAGCCTGCCATGAGCAACAAAGGGCAAACTTTGCAAGATCCCTTCTTAAACGCTTTGCGTAAAGAGCACATTCCAGTATCTATCTATCTGGTCAATGGGATCAAACTTCAGGGCCAGGTTGAATCCTTTGACCAGTACGTCGTGTTGCTACGCAACACTGTTACCCAAATGGTGTACAAGCACGCAATTTCGACAGTCGTGCCTGCGCGGGCTGTTAGCCTACCAATCGAAGGCGCTGGCGAAACTGCTGCCGAATAATATCTCCGGGGTCAGCGCATGCGTGCGTTGATTGTTAGCGTCGATCTCGGCTCGCCTGATTATCAGGCGCACGCCCAAGAGTTCGAAATGCTGGCGACTGGCGCCGGGGCCGAGCTCGTCGGTACGCTCAAGGCGCGTCGGCAACGTCCCGACGCGGCTTACTTCATCGGTTCAGGTAAGGTGCAAGAAGGGGTGCTGTTGGCCGAGCAGGGTGAGGCTGAGGTTGTGTTGTTTGATCAGCCGTTGTCTCCCGCGCAGCAACGCAACCTAGAGCGTCAGTTCAATTTACGCGTCGTTGATCGCGTTGCGCTCATTCTCGATATTTTCGCACTGCGCGCCAAGAGCCATGAGGGCAAGCTTCAGGTAGAGCTCGCCCAGTTGCAACACCTGTCCACACGTTTAACGCGCTTATGGTCCCACCTAGAGCGGCAGCGCGGTGGTATCGGTATGCGGGGCCCTGGCGAATCACAACTTGAGATGGATCGCCGCATGATCGGCGCAAAGGTGCGTGTGCTGCGCGAACGGCTTGAGCGTGTGCAACGGCAGCGCACCACCCAACGCCGCTCCCGTGCCCGCGGCGCGACGCTTTCCGTCTCATTGGTGGGTTACACCAACGCGGGCAAGTCAACGCTCTTTAATGCGATGACCCGCGCGGGAGCCTACGCCGCCGATCAGCTGTTTGCGACGCTTGATACGACAACGCGTCGTGTATGGATCGAAGGGGCAGGGCAAATTACCCTCTCAGATACTGTGGGCTTTATTCGCGATTTACCCACTACACTCATCGCATCGTTTAGAGCCACACTCGAAGAAGCGATTCATGCCGATCTGTTATTGCATGTTGTGGATGCTGCGAGCCCTCAGCGTGATGAACAGATTCATGAAGTGAACAAGGTGCTAAGTGATATTGGTGCGGCCGATATCCCTTGTATTTTGGTCTACAACAAGATCGACCTCGTTGGGTTAGATCCGCGGGTAGAACAAGATGAGCATGGTACGATTTGTCGTGTATTTTTAAGTGCTCAGCAACGCGCCGGCCTTGGTGGCGTGCGTGACGCAATCAGCCAATTCGCTTTACTTTCGGATAACAATGCGATTTCTAACCAGAATATTCAACCTGAATGATCCCGGCTGGGGTCGGGGTCAGAACGGCGGTGGCAGTGAGCCTCCTAAAGACGGTAATCAGCCGCCTCGTCGTCCGCCTCAGCAAAACGGCCCCCCTGATCTAGACCAGGTATGGCGCGACTTTAGTGATCGTTTAGGTGGACTGTTTGGTCGCAAGCAAGGTGGTGGTAATCGTCCGCCTTCTCAGGGCCCGAGCGGTCCGACGGCGCGCCAGTCAAAAATCGGTTTAGGTGTGATCGCTGCAGCCGGTCTGGCGCTTTGGTTGGCGAGTGGCTTTTTTATCGTCCAGGAAGGTCAAGTTGCAGTCTTGACGCAGTTCGGTAAGTACAAGTCAACTGCGCTGGCTGGTTTTCAATGGCGCATTCCGTTTCCGATCCAGTCCCACGAAATCGTCAACCTGTCGCAATTGCGTACGTTTGAAGTCGGCTTTCGCACCACGGCGCGCAACCGCGTGTTGCCTGAGTCCTTAATGCTGACGGACGATGAGAACATCGTCGACGTTCAGTTTGTCGTTCAGTATCGTTTGCGTGCTGATGGCGCACCTGCGTATTTGTTTAAGACAAAAGATCCGGATGAGTCCGTTCGACAGGCCGCTCAGACAGCGATGCGAGAAGTTGTAGGCAAGCGTCCGATGGACGTTGTGCTCTATGAGGGCCGTACGGCCGTCGCCGTTGACGTGCAGAAATTGATGCAACAGATTCTGGATCGCTACGAAACGGGCATTCAAGTAAGCACTGTCGCCATTCAAAACGTGCAGCCCCCTGAACAAGTGCAAGCGGCGTTTGACGACGCTGTGAAAGCAGGTCAGGATCGTGAACGTCAGATAAACGAAGGCCAGGCCTATCGAAATCAGATCGTTCCGATGGCGGCAGGTCAGTCGTCGCGCATGCTTGAGCAAGCCGAAGGTTACCGCGCACGTGTTGTGGGGAACGCTGTGGGTGATGCCGCACGTTTCACAAGCGTCTTCGCAGAATACAAAAAATCTCCCTTGGTTATTCGTGAGCGGATGTATCTTGAGACCATGCAACAGATGTACTCCAGCGCGAGCAAGATAATGGTAGATACCAAAGGTTCGACCAACATGCTTTATTTGCCGCTCGATAAGCTGGCTCAGCAGGCAGCTCAGGGTGTAGTGCGCCCAGTGACTGCCCCCTCGATGCCGTCTTCGAGCCCAGTTACCCCTCCACCCTTCGTGCCGCCTGTTCCTAGTCAGCGTCCGGCAGCGCAAGGCCCCACCAATAACTCACTGACGCGCGATCGCGGCAGTCGCTAAGCAGAGGATCAATCATGAATAGATTACTTCCCCTGTTGATCGCCGTTGTTATCGCGGTTGTCGCTTTTTCTTCTTCTGTTTTTGTTGTGCGTGAGCGTGATTACGCCTTGGTGTTTGCACTCGGCGAGGTCAAGAAAGTCATTTCTGAGCCTGGACTGTATTTCAAATTGCCACCACCACTGCAAAACGTAGTGACACTGGATAAGCGGTTGTTAACTATTGACTTGCAAGAAGCCGAGCGTATCCAAACGTCGGAGAAGAAGAACCTTCTCATCGATTCGTTTGTGAAATGGCGTATCGTTGATCCTAGGTTGTATTACGTCACTTTTGGCGGTAATGAGCGCGCAGCGCGTGAGCGTCTTCAGGCGCAGATCCGTGATGCACTAAACGCCTCGGTTAACGTGCGCACGGTGAAAGACGTGGTCTCCCTTGAGCGTGACGTCATCATGACTGAGGTGCTCACAAATGTGGCAAAACGTGCTGAAGCCCTTGGGGTTCAAGTTGTAGACGTACGTCTGAAACGTATTGAGTTTGCACCAGAGATTGCTGAGTCAGTATTCCGTCGTATGGAATCCGAACGTATTCGCGTGGCAAACGAGCAGCGGTCAATTGGGGCGGCAGAAGGTGAAAAAATTCGCGCCGAAGCGGACCGTCAGCGCGAGCAGATTGTTGCAGAAGCCTATGGGCGTGCTCAAGCCATTATGGGTGAAGGCGATGCGCAAGCTGCGGGCATTTACGCAAAAGCGTACGGTGAGGACCTTGCTTTCTACAGCTTTTACAAGAGTTTAGAGGGGTATCGCGCCTCGTTTGGCAAGCCAGGTGACGTCTTGGTCGTTGACCCAAGCTCCGATTTTTTCAGATATCTGAAATCATCGTCTGGGAAGTGAAAAAAGGAGGCTTCGGCCTCCTTTCTGTTTGACGAAACAGGCTGCGCATAATAGGTATAATGCGCTGTAAGCTTTATCGATTGTTCTGGCGGCTTGCCGGGCTTACGCCCCAAGCCGCTTTTGTATGGGTATTCGTTTTATGAAAGGCAATTGGTTGCTGCCTGAAAGTCTGGCTGATATGTTGCCAGCTGAGGCACGACGCATCGAAGACCTGCGACGCATACTGCTCGACTCGTTCCGTACTTACGGCTTCGAGCTAGTTGCCCCGCCCTTGGTCGAATATATCGAGTCGCTGCTCTCCGGTACGGGCAGCGATCTAAATCTGCGCACCAGTAAGTTGGTGGATCAGTTGTCTGGTCGCACGCTCGGCATTCGCGCCGACATGACACCCCAAGTCACGCGCATTGATGCGCACTTGCTTAATCGACTGGGTGTGACGCGCTTGTGTTATTGCGGCCCCGTGCTTCATGCACGCCCCGCCGGTTTGCTTGCGAGCCGCGAGCTTCTGCAGATCGGCGCTGAAATCTATGGCCATGCAGGGTTTGAGGCAGATCTTGAAATTATTCACCTCGCGCTTGACAGCGTGCGCTTGGCTGGCGTGCAAACCTTGCGCCTGGACCTCTGTCACGCGGGACTGGTGCGAAGCTTGATAGAAACCGATGTTGCGGCGTTGGCCCGCGCAGACGAGATCATGGCCTTGTTGCGTGATAAGGATCTTCCCGGGTTAACGCAGTTAGGAACGGGCAAAGATGCCTTGTTGCCTGCAACCGTGAGTGCGTTAGTGCGTTTGCCTCAGTTATATGGCGATGTGACCGTGCTTGAGCGCGCGCGCAAAGAGCTGCCGAGTTTGCCGGGTGTCGTGACGGCACTCGACACACTCGAGCACCTTCTGGGTGCGCTTGACGATGTGTCTGTTGGAATTGACCTTGCCGATGTGGGCACCTATGGTTATCACTCGGGTGTGACGTTTTCTGTGTATGCCCAAGGCTGGCATGATGCAATTGTGCAGGGTGGGCGTTACGACAACGTCAGCCGTGCGTTCGGTCGTGCGCGTCCTGCGACTGGTTTTAGTCTTGACTTACGCAAACTTGTCGCTGGCTTAGTTCCCGCGCGTGCGGCGCCAGCGATTCGTGCGCCCTCCGGTCAAGATGCCGCACTACGTCAGGCCATTCATGGATTGCGTCAGGCTGGAAACATCGTGGTTCAGGTGTTTCCCGGCGAAGTAGCCACGCACGACGAATTTACCTTTGATCGCGAACTCGTGTTGCGCGACGGTCAATGGGTGGTGCAGCAGGTTTTATAGGCCCCGAGCTCAACGTTCAATCCGCTTTGCGGTGATGCTCGGTGAGAACGTTTGTTCAAAACTTAACTGATTTCTTTTTGTGATATGAGCAAGAACATCGTAGTAATCGGCACCCAATGGGGTGACGAAGGCAAGGGAAAAATCGTCGACTGGCTGGCTGAATCAGCCCACGGAGTCGTGCGCTTTCAGGGAGGCCATAACGCGGGGCATACGCTCTGGGTGAACGGCAAGAAGACGATTCTGCGTCTGATCCCGTCCGGCATCATGCATCCCGCTGTGACCTGCTACATCGGTAACGGTGTGGTGTTGTCTCCCGAAGCACTCCTTAAAGAAATAGCTGAGCTCGAAACCGCAGGCTTGGATGTGCGTTCGCGTTTAATGATTTCTGAAGCGTGTCCTTTGATTCTGCCTTATCACGTCGCCTTAGATCAGGCGCGCGAGGCGCGTCGTGGCGATGCAAAAATTGGCACAACGGGGCGGGGCATTGGTCCGGCCTACGAGGATAAAGTCGCACGTCGCGCGTTGCGGGTGCAGGATTTGTTTGATCCCGTCGGATTTCGGGCAAAAGTTGAGGAAGTTCTTGATTTACACAACTTTGTCCTGACCCAATATCTGGGCTCCAAGGCGGTGTCGATTGATGAAGTCGTCGATCAGGCCATGGCGTTAGCGCCAGCCATTGCTCCGATGGTGGGCGATGTGAGCAGTGCTTTGTTCGCAGTGCAACAGGCCGGTAAGAATCTATTGTTTGAAGGCGCGCAGGGCGCGCTGCTCGATGTTGATCATGGCACCTACCCTTATGTCACCAGTAGCAACTGTATCGCTGGTGCGGCGGCGGCGGGCGCGGGCGTTGGCCCTCAAACCTTGAACTACGTGCTTGGTATTACCAAGGCGTATGCAACGCGCGTGGGTTCAGGCCCGTTTCCCACCGAGCTCTTGGATGAGACCGGTGCGCGTCTGGCCAGTGTTGGTAAAGAGTTTGGCTCGGTCACAGGCCGTCCTCGCCGCTGCGGTTGGTTTGACGGTGCAGCGCTTAAGCGTTCGGTCCGTTTAAATGGCATTTCTGGTCTGTGTATTACAAAGCTGGATGTGCTGGATGGACTGCCGATTCTGAAGATGGGCGTTGGCTACGAGCTTGATGGCAAAGCCTGCGATGTCCTGCCTTATGGTGCCGCAGCCGTTGCGCGCGCAACGCCTATCCTCGAAGAACTACCTGGTTGGACGGAGTCCACAGTAGGCGTCACGCAATTTGACAAACTCCCCCTCAATGCGCAACGCTACCTCAACAGGATGTCAGAGGTCTGTGGGGTGCCCATCGATATGGTGTCAACCGGGCCAGATCGTAACGAAACAATTATGTTGCGCCACCCCTTTAAGTCGTAATGAGCACTACTGAACCAAGCGGCACGGATCTGTGGGTAGATTGGGATCAATATCATCGCCTGATTGAACAATTGATTGTTCGGGTGCACCAGTCTGGCTGGGAGTTCGATCAGATCCTGTGTCTTGCCCGGGGTGGAATGCGAGTTGGGGACATTTTTTCGCGCGTATTTGATCGCCCCTTAGCGACCTTAGCGACCAGCAGTTATCGCGAAGACGCCGGTACGAAGCAGGGCAGTTTGGCAATCGCGCCGTTCGTGACGATGGCCACTGGTACCCTGACGGGCCGGATTTTGATCGTCGATGACATGGTTGATTCAGGGCAAACTTTCGATTTGATCCGTGCCCATTTATTGCGAACCTATCCTTCGATCACCGAGTTGCGTTCGGCCGTACTTTGGTACAAGGCGCATTCGACGGTCAAACCTGATTATTTTGTTCAAAAACTTGACCAAAACCCCTGGATTCATCAGCCCTTTGAGGCCTATGACAGCATGGATGTCGAGGATCTGGCCAAAAAGTGGTCTTAAGCCCTGCAAAATCATCGATTCCATGCTATGATGACAGGCTATTTCGCTGTTTAACCGTTGTCATTTTTACGTCAAGCATCCTATGCCTATCGTTCGTCTGAAAGAAAACGAGCCCTTTGAAGCCGCGCTGCGTCGCTTCAAGCGCACGATCGAGAAAACCGGTCTGTTGACCGAACTGCGTGCTCG
>CAIUZV010000325.1 GCA_903903735.1 uncultured beta proteobacterium
ACGATCTTCTTAACGCGCTGTTCGATGCTTTCCATTCATATCTCCAAAGGGGGAAAAGTTCGCCGAATTATAGCGAACCGGCAGAAAAAAAACCTGTTACATGTACATGCCGCCATTCACATGGAGTGTCGTGCCTGTAATGTAACCGGCTTGGGGAGACGCCAAAAAAGCTGCAGCATGAGCAATATCTGCCGCAGACCCAAGGCGTCCAAGGGGAATTTGAGTTAAAAGTGCCGACGTTTGACCTTCGTCGAGGCCGCTCGTCATGTCGGTGGCGATAAAACCAGGAGCGATGCAGTTGACTGTCACACCTCGGCTGCCGAGTTCTCGGGCCAGCGCGCGACTCATGCCTGCGACTCCGGCTTTTGCTGCAGCATAATTGGCCTGACCGGGGTTGCCCATTGAACCAACTACCGAGGTAATGTTGATGATGCGGCCCCAACGTGCCTTCATCATGCCGCGCATGACAGCTCGCGACAACCGAAACACAGAGGTCAGATTGGTTTGCAGCACAGCATCCCATTCGTCGTCTTTCATGCGCATTGAAAGATTATCGCGTGTGATACCGGCATTATTGACCAAAATGTGTGGCCCGCCCGACTCTTTGACCAGGGTGTCAAGTAACGCATCGCAGGCCGCAGCGTCAGTGACGTTGAGCACAACACCCCGACCACCATGAGCGGCTAGCGCCTCAGTGATGCCTGCAGCGCCGGCCTCGGTCGTCGCGGTACCCACCACGATTGCGCCGCGCGCAGCGAGTTCAAGGGCGATCGCCCTGCCGATTCCGCGCGAAGCACCTGTGACTAAGGCGACTTTATCTTTTAGATCCATGGTGTTGTCCTTAGGCCGCTGCCAGCGCGTCGAGTGCAGCTTGCATTGATTCGGGGTCTGTCATCGACAGCGCAACAAGCTCAGGGTCAATGCGTTTGACCATGCCTGTCAAGACTTTACCGGGCCCGCACTCAATAATGTGCGTGATCCCTTGCGCCTTCATGGCCTTTATCACCTCAACCCAGCGCACTGCATGCCAGGCTTGTCGTACCAAGGCATCGCGAATCGCGTCTGGCGACAGCTCGATCGCCACATCCACGTTGTTCACCACCGGAATCGCAGGGGCCGACACGTTGATTTTGGCCAATGCGCCGGCTAATACCTCGGCGGCAGGCTTGAGCAAACTTGAATGAAAGGGGGCCGACACTGGCAAGAGCATGGCGCGCTTAGCACCCGCAGCCTTTGCCGTAACGATCGCACGTTGCACGGCCGTAGCATGGCCAGCAATCACGACTTGTAAGGGCGCATTAAAGTTAACGGCTTCGACTACCTCACCTTCGGCTGCGTCAAGGCACGCTTGTTTGACCAAGTGATCGTCAAGACCCAACACAGCAGCCATGGCACCAGTACCGACCGGTACGGCAGCCTGCATCGCATCGGCACGGATTCGCACCACACGCACTGCATCTGCAAGGGTCAGTGCCCCCGCAGCCGTCAGCGCCGCGTATTCGCCCAAGCTATGCCCTGCCATCAGGCTGGCTTTAGGGCCGCCTGCAGCACACCAAGCCTCGTACATGGCCACACCGGCCGTTAACATTGCTGGCTGGGTATTTGTGGTGAGGCTTAATTGCTCAGCAGGACCTTGCGCCATCAAGGCATCGAGGTCTTCACCCAGCGCTGCGCTAGCCTGTGTAATCACCTGCATCGCAGCAGGATGACCTGACCAGACATCCATCATCCCAACCGACTGCGAGCCTTGACCCGGAAAAACGAAAGCAAATTTCATAGCGTTTAGTATTTAAGATTTTAGTGTTCTGTGTTCTGTGTTCTGTGTTCTGTGTTCTGTGTTCTGTGTTCTGTGTTCGCCGACTCTGTATCGAGTGCTTCTGCTTTACATTTTGAC
>CAIUZV010000326.1 GCA_903903735.1 uncultured beta proteobacterium
ACCAAAGGATACCCTCGATTCAACGCCAGCATCAATAGTATACCTCAACAAATTTTTGTCCACCAAGCTGTCCTGCTTGCCTTTGTTGGAAAACCCGAATCTGGACAAGAAGTTAGACACAAAAATGGAGACAGAAGCGACGCAAGGCTTTGCAACCTCGAATACGGCACAAGGGCTGAAAACATTTCCGACGCCAAAAAGCATGGCACCTTCCCCCTTCATGAAAGGAGGCCGGGGGCAAAAATAACCAGAGACACCGCTAAAATCATCGCAGAAAGCGAAGCGTCCGCCGACGAACTGGCGGCTAAATTTGGCGTTAAAAGAGGCACCATTCAACAAATTAGAAGGGGAGAAACTTGGGCTGAGTTTACTCAAAACATTAGAAAAGAAGATTACTACCTTAGAGGCGAAAAATCCTCCAGTTCCGTCCTTACCTCCAATGACGCTATTATTATTAGCCAATCCAAAGAACCTCAGAGGGTTTTGGCGGCAAAGTATGGGGTAACTCCCAGAGCTATCTGGTCCATTAAAAACGGACATTCCTGGAAGCATGTGACTGGAATCAAGAAGAGATGCAGCGATCCATCCTGAATTAGTCCATACCTTATGGTCTGGCGTGCATTTAAAAACAGAACCATCAGACAGTCCGACTTCAACAATCGGGCTGCCTGAGTTCTTTTTCCACGAATATATGTTTTTTAATTCAGCCTTATTACTTCCTGGCTTTGACGACCAAACTCGAATATTCTTTTTCTCATTTACAATTTCCCCAATTTTCATTGGGCCATTTTCTGTGTGAACAATTTCATCATGCGGAAAACAAATAACCCTGTCGCCCCTGATACCTGTTAGGCTGGTGATCGCAGTGGCAATACGAAAGCCACCAACGCTATTGACAAAATTAAGCTTCTCATTCTGATCTTTAGCCAGCTTGACGTTTTCGCCCCATCGAGCCTGATACCATTCGGAAGTGATAAGCTGCCGCATACGCCTGCTATCGCGAGCCGACAGATTCTCGACCTTGTGCGCCGCACAAACATATCGCAAATGCGGTAGGTTGCACGGCCCCCACTCCCATGCGGGCCAGAACACATTAGTGATAAGAGATTTCATCGTGTTGTGAACGGCAATATCGGACCATGTCAGTGAATGATCTTCATCGACCGATATGCACATACACTCACGATTGCCGCCAGACACTATCTCAACGACAAGGTCTTCCATCAACACACTATCAAACCGGCGCTTGGAACACATACGCGCCAAGGCATTTTTACGAGCAGACAACCCAGGCATGTCAATGAAACGCGCGGTGTCTTCTTCCGCATACACCTCGATGTTGTATGAACGATAAACGCCACCGGGTTGCGCCGATGTTTCGAGCTTTCTAGACTTAGGACGCAAAACAGACCTGATGCCAATCCGCGTCAGGGCATGCAGCAGATCGTCCGCAAGACTCCTACTGACGGTAGTGGCAGACGCGCGATAACTTGATCCACGCGTTTTAGTCGGGCGAACATCAAACATTCCATCGCATGACCAATAAGCCCCAATGAAGTTCTGAATAATTTTATTGCTTGAATTTAGAATTGTTGTTGGTATGTGCTTTTCATAAGACGAAGCGCGAAACAACCCATGATTCTTCAACCAGTCGTGGACCTTAGAACCACCAAGCAAGCGCACAAAACCACGATCCGCGCGTTTAGTGGCAAATCCAACGATGGCAGCGCAACGCTCGAAGTCCTCAATTGTATCGGCATCATAGTTAGTGAATGAAACAGTAGCTTGCGTGATGGACCCGTCGCCGACGAGATACCCAAGCAAGCGAGCCTCTTCCGGCGACACGGCATCATTCACTAAACCATTTTCAGGCGTGACGACAGCCAACGTTGAACCCACTACGAGGTGACGTGCCTCAACCCACCCGTCAGGCGTCAGAACATTGTGGTCAGGCGTGAGCACCATCTCACGCCCGCTTTTTGTTTTTACAACAATCGTATCAAGCATACCTTTTGAATAGCATGCACTCACATTTTTGAAACGGCCTTTGTGCGTCAGAACCATGTCGCCGGGCTTG
>CAIUZV010000327.1 GCA_903903735.1 uncultured beta proteobacterium
GACGGAAGACCCATCTCAGGCCTTTATGCGGCAGGAGAAACCATGGGCCTTTATTACGGGAAATACACCGGAGCAACCTCCGTGATGCGAGGCTTGGTATTTGGTCGTCTAGCAGGACAACATGCCGCACAAAAATAGACTTGTTCCGACGGCTGCTGACAGCCGATGGGTAATGTGAATCTTGGAGATTTTTGATGAGCAGAAGATTTGACGACTATTTTGAGAAGAAAACGATCTTAATTACTGGCGCAGCCAGTGGCATCGGTCGCGCCGCGGCAGTCTTATTTGCAAAGCAGGGAGCAAATGTTGTTTGTAGTGATGTTGACGACAAACTTGGCCATGAAACGCTCGCGTTGGTACAAAAGGCTGGCGCCGAGGGAATCTATGTACATGCCGACGTCACCTCCAGACAAGAGGTGCGCGCGCTCGTCAAGCAGGCAATCCAGACCTTTGGGAAAATAAGTTTTCTGTTTAACTCAGCCGGCTCTGCCATTAATCGCTGTAGTTTTCTCGACATTGATGATGCACTGCTCGATAAAACCTTTAACCTGAATTTCAAAGGTACGTTTTACGCGATGCAGGAAGTACTGCCGAACATGTTGGAAAACAAGCACGGGGTCATCATCAACATGGCGAGCATGGCGCAAAAACGCGGAGGCCCTGGCACATCTGTTCACTACGCGTCAGCCAAAGGTGCGATCAATACGTTGACGCTTGGTGTCGCACGAGAGTTCGCAAGTCGCGGCATACGTTGCCTGTCAATTTCACCAGGCCCGATTGAGACCGCCTTTCAAGCCGCATCGAACACGACGAAGGAGATGTCCGATAAATTTGCAGCGGACATCCCTCTTGGGCGTATTGGACAGCCAGAAGAAATTGCAGAGCTTGCACTGTTTATGTGTTCAAACGCTTGTGAGTACATGACTGCCGATACGGTGTATGTGTCCGGTGGTGGCGGCTGGAAGTGACACAAATGAGAGCGGTTCAGATTACTCAGTATGGTGGACCTGAGCAGCTCTCACTGAACTCGGTTGCAATTCCAAAGCCCGCGCGCGGTGAAGTGTTGGTCAAGATCGCCTATGCAGGCATCAATTTTATGGATGTATATACCCGACGAGGTGCTTATGCAGGCGCCTCGCCCTATGCCTCCGAATTACCTTTGACCTTAGGGATGGAGGGTTCTGGTTGGGTGGAGGCGCTTGGGGAAGACGTCGACGGCCTTAAGGTGGGCGATCGCGTTGTCTTTTGTTTGTCGCGCGGAAGCTACGCTGATTTTGCTGTTGTTTCCGCAAGCAAGCTCGTTTTATTGCCTGATGCGATTGGACTGGATCTTGCGGCAACAGCCTATTTTCAGGGCTTAACGGCTCATTATCTTGCCCATGATACGAGCCGATTACGGCCAGGCGACACCTGCCTGATTTACTCAGCGTCTGGAGGGGTCGCACAGAATCTGATTCAAATGCTTAAACATCGGGAGATTCGGATTATTGCTTCTGCGAACTCTATTGAAAAATGCGATAGTGCCCTAGCCGCAGGAGCGGACTACGCCTCGCTGGATGATCCGCAGAACCTACTTGACGCCGTCGCTCAATATACAAAAGGACAGGGCGTTGATGTCCTGTTTGACTCGGTGGGCCCAGCGCTTTTTGATACGAGCCTGAAAATCTTAAGAAAAAAAGGTCTGTTTATTCACTATGGTGCGAACTCTGGCGCGATTGGGGCCATTGACCCGATGCAGTTAGCGAATGCGGGCTCTCTCTATTTTGTTAGGCCGCGGCTAAACGATCACATCAGTACACGCACTGAACTTGTTGAGCGCGCTCAATGGCTATTCAAGTTTTGGGCAACAGGGCAACTCTCAAGTTCACCTCAACGCATTTACGAGCTAAGCGATATCAGTGCTGCGCACCAAGCACTTGAAACTAGACAATCGATCGGCAAGTCTATCGTTCGAATCATGACGTAATGTCATTACCCCATCTACCAAGTATCAATAAAAGATTGATACACCCTTAGCGCAGGTGGGAGCACGACGTCTATTTTTCAGTTCGTCCCTCTACCCTGCGAAGCGCTTTGAGTTAGCGTCAGTTCTAAAAATCAATGGAAATTCTTTTGAAGGTTCAGCCTTTGCTAGAGCGGCTGCTTCATTGATCGCAAGTTTGACGACATGGTGATTGGGGGACTTGGCGCAAACTGGATCTGTCGCGGCAGGGTCGCCTGTTAAGAGGAATGCTTGGCAGCGACAGCCACCAAAGTCTTTTTCTTTCTCTGAGCACGAGCGGCAGGGCTCTTGCATCCAGCTGTCACCGCGAAAGAAGTTAAAGGCTTGACTCTCAAACCAGATTTCCCGGATGGAGTGGTCTTTCACATTTGGAATGTTGAGGCCGGGTAACTCCCTAGCGTTGTGACAAGGTAAGGCCGCGCCATCCGGTGCAATATCTAAAAAGATAGAGCCCCAGCCATTCATGCAGGCTTTTGGACGCTCTTCAAAGTAGTCAGGGACGACGAAGAGCAGCTTGCACTGCTTACCTATTTTTTCACGGTAGGCATTCACGGTTGCTTCAGCCGCGACAAGTTGTTCGCGAGTGGGTAAAAGCTGCTGACGATTTTTCATCGCCCAGCCGTAATATTGTGTGTTGGCTAGTTCGAGATATTCTGCGGATAGATCCAGCGCCATATCGATAATCTTATCGATGTGCGGAATATTATGACGATGCAATACGACATTCATCACCATTGGATAGTCATACTTTTTGATTAAAGCGGCAACTTTTTTCTTGAGCTCGAATGTTTTCGTGCTGCTCAGAAAGTCGTTCATCTCCTGTGTGGAGTCTTGAAAGGAAAGCTGAATGTGATCGAGTCCTGCTTGCTTAAGTGAGGCGATCCTTTTCTCGTTTAAGCCAACACCAGAAGTAATGAGGTTGGTATAGAAACCAAGCCGTCGTGCTTCCGCGACTAAGATGTCGAGGTCATCGCGAAGCAGTGGTTCACCACCCGAAAATCCTATTTGTGCGGCGCCGAGCGCACGCGCTTCACGCATGACGCGAATCCATGCGTCTGTATCAAGTTCATTTTTAATGC
>CAIUZV010000328.1 GCA_903903735.1 uncultured beta proteobacterium
GACACGCCTGACCCGCAAGAGTTGGCGTGGGCTTTACCAGATGTAAATCCGGGGATGGCACCGCTTGGTGGGCGAGTAATCGTTCAACTGCGGCGCATTAAAAAGAAAACAGGACGCATCGTTTTGGTTGAAGAGACCAAAGAAAACGAGAAGTGGAACAACATGATCGGCAGAGTCGTGGCTGTTGGCCCATTGGCGTACAAGAATCGTGACACCATGACCGCATGGCCTGTGGGCGCGTGGGCTGAGGTGGGCGATTTCGTTCGAGTCCCCAAGTGGGGCGGTGATCGCTGGGAAATTAAAGACCCAAGCGATGAAGAGAACGAAGACCCGGTGCTGTTTATGACGTTAAACGATCACGAGTTGATTGCCAAAGTCACGAGCAACCCACTTTCTTTCAAAGCCTACGTCTAACAGGAGGAATCAATGGCTGATCCAAAAGAAAAGCAGGACGACATTGCAGTAGTTGAGGAGCAAGATGGCTCCGCTGTGGTCGATTTACCTGAAAACATGCTTCAAGACGACGCTCTTGAGGGCAAAGCAGAGGGTGGCAACGTTCGCGATGACGATGCAGACCATCCAGATGACGATGAAGAACTGCGTGCGGCAAAACGTGGCCGCCGACGGGCCAAAAAAGACCTGATTCGCAAGACAAATCAGGAAAAGGACGTCCGACTCACTCAACTCCAGCGTGAAAACGAGGAATTCAAGCGTCGCTTGGGCCAATTGGAGCGAAATACCAAGTCAGAGCACTTGGTTCGCATCGATAAGGGCATTGAGGACGCTCAAACGCGCCTTGAGTACGCCAAAATGAAGCTGTCTGAGGCCACTCAGAACGGCGATGGCGAGGCGATGGTGGAGGCGCAGACCCTTTGGCAGGCCGCGCAAGAAGAAGCGCGCAATTTGCAGAGTTTGCGCCAGCAAGCCAACCAAGAGTTACAAACTCCCAAGCAGGACAATTCTGATCTGCCTGATCCGCAGGTTCAGAAGCTGGCCGCACAGTGGATGCGCCGCAATAAATGGTACAACCCGGCCGCCACAGACCCTGACAGCCGTATTGCCAAAAAGATTGATGAGGTGATGTCAACTCAAGGCTGGAACCCGACCGATCCCGACTATTGGGACGAGTTAGACAGCCGCTTGCAAAGAGAGTTACCACACCGCTACAATGAAACCAATGACAACGAATCCCGTGATGTCAGACGACCAAGGAATGTTGTGGGAAGTGCAGGACGCGAGGCTTCAGCCGCTTATGGTGGTTCCAACCGCACCCAATTTGTTTTGTCCCCTGACCGAGTCAAGGCGATGAAAGAAGTAGGTGCTTGGGACAATCCTGAGCGCAAAGCACGAATGGTCAAGCAGTTCATCGAATATGACCGTGCGAACGGTCGCCGCAACTAATCTAAGGGGAAAACATCATGGAATCACGTTTAAAAAAATCTCTCAATGCTGGTGGCCGCAATGATCGCGCAAGCGAGGACGCAAGCCGCAAAGCACCTGAGGATAAGTTCATTTCAAATCAGGAACGTCGCAAGATGTGGAGTGAGGAATGGACGCAATCAGCATTGCCAAAACTGCCCGACATGGACGGGTGGCACCTTTGCTGGCTTTCGACAACCAACAGCTACGACAGCATAGATAAGCGGATTCGCTTGGGTTACGTTCCCGTTAAATCGGATGAGTTGCCCGGCTATGAAGACTATCGCGTGAAGTCAGGTGAGCATGTTGGGTATATCTCATGCAACGAGATGTTGTTGTTCAAGTTGCCTATGGATATTTACCAAGAGGTCATGGCTTATCACCATCACGACAAACCACGTGAAGAGGCTGAGAAGATTCGTGTCCAAGTGGCAAACCTCCAAGGACAGCGTGACAGCAACGGCAAGTCGCTTGTGAACGTCGAGGGTGAAGGTATTGGCTCTATTGAACAGCAACCCAACCGAACGCCCGTATTTTCGGGTTAACAAAGGAGTAAATTATGAGTGCAACCTCTGCTCCGTTTGGCTTGCGTCCTGCGTTCCATCC
>CAIUZV010000329.1 GCA_903903735.1 uncultured beta proteobacterium
ATTGATGTCTTTTTTGCCCGCAGGCAGATTTTTTGCGATCGTAGCGATCACACCATCTTTAATACCAATATCAGCGTAATACGTTTCATTTGCAGTGCAGATACGACCGTTGCGGATCGTGACATCAAAATCAGTGGTGGTACTCATCATCCATTCTCGCTCAAGCAGGGTGTTTTGGCGCTCTTGGGTTTGCGTCGATCTTGGTTAGGCCTTGACAGGCTGTCTGCCTCGCGCAGTGGTCGATAAGCCGACGCGCGCAACAGTGGCCTCAAGCTCTTTGATGGTGAGAGCGTCAATACGCATCCCAGGTGATCGGATGGCATTGCTGCGGATCGCACCACGTTGCTGATAGATGTACTTGCGCAGTGCCAGACCGATCTTGGGCTGAAATTCGTAACGAATCAATGGGCAATACCGATCAAACACAGCAGCAGCGCCTTGGTGATCGCCCGATGCAAAACGGTTATAGATTTCGACCAGCACTTCTGGATAGGCAAAACCAGTCATGGTGCCAACCGCGCCACGTTGGAGCTCTTCCAGGAAGAACATACCGCCTAGGCCGCCGAATATTTTCATGGCTTCATCGCCAGCCAGATCGCGAATGCGACTGATTTTTTGTCCAACTGGAGGCTCTTCCATTTTGATCATGTGCACGCCGCCTTCCTTGCCCAAACGTGCAACAACTTCTGGGCGAATCTCCGTGCCAAAAGAATCGGGGAAGTCGTGAATGACGACAGGAATCTTGACTGCATCGGCGACGGCTTTGTAATAGTCAAACAGCAAGGCATCGCTCGCATTGTCTAGGGGCGCTGCAAACACAGCGGCCGCGCCCGAGTCTTGTGCTTCCAGCGCTTGTTCGATCGCGCCTGTGATGCCGTGCGCACGCACGCCTACCCAAACAGGCACACGGCCTTTGGTGTGTTTGACGAAAGTGTCTGTCACTAAACGACGCTCTGCATTATTCAGTTTATGCAATTCGCCCAAGAATCCCAGAATCGCTAAGCCTGTGATGCCGGTATCAAGTAGAAAGTCGACCAGGCTCTTGATGCTTTCCGTATCGACCTTGAGTGCGTCGTCAAACGGGGTGGGGCAGATTGTGAATACACCTTTGGCATTGATGGGGGCAGGCATTGCGTCTCCGAATAAAAGTCTGTGGCCGGCAAGTGTGGCCAATGATTGCTTTATGCTATTCCTCTTGCATCAGAACATCACTTGTTTTTTTATTGGTTTGTCATAACTTTATGTTATGGGTTTTGCATTGCTTTGTTTAGTGCTTGCCGGAATCGCAAAACCTTGTGTTTTGACCGTTTCGCGCAGAGACATTGCAAAATCTTGTGCAAGTTGAGAAAGTGGCTCAAAACGTGACTGCACTAGATTAATCGCGAGCGTCTTCGTGTGTGCGATGGGACGCACCACAAAGTCGCCTTGCGCGCTGTGCGCCGAAAACTCGTCCACGATGGCAATCCCAGCGCCTGCCTTAACGAGCGAACAGGCGTTATGCGGTGAGCTGACTTCAATGGCGACTCGGCGTACGTGGCCTGCCTCTTGGTACATCTGCTCGACTAAGGTGCCGAACGGTGTTTCGCTGCGATAGGAAACAAGCGGGTAGGGAATCAGGTCGTCGATCGTGAGCATTGACCCACTTGCGAGGGGATGGTTGTAGGGGAAAATGCAGACTAGGTTTCCTTGTCCGATTGGCTCGGACAATAAGTTGGGGTGTTGTGAAGGCAAAATCACTGCGCCAAGATCCGCGCGATGATCGAGCAACATTTGCGTGAGGGGGACGACGGTCAATGGTTGAAACGTGACTTTGACCTCAGGGTGCTGCTGATGAAAGTGCGAGATGGCCATGGGAATCAGCATATGGCCAATACTGGGGCTCGAAACGAGGTGCAAGATGCCGCTGCGCTTTTCAGAGAGCTCGCCCGCGAGCTCCTCAACCCGGCGCACGCCCTCGTAGACAGCCTCGACCTCTTTAAACAATTGCCGTGCCTCGGGTGTTGGGTAAAGCCGGCCCTTGATGCGTTCAAATAATGCAAAACCGAGCCGCTGCTCAGTATGTGAAAGAAGGCGACTGACGGCGGGTTGTGAAACGAAGAGCAGTTTTGCCGCGCCGCTGATTGACCCTGAGGTCATGACGGCACGAAAGACTTCGATTTGCCTTAAGTTCAGTTGCATGGCGATAAGCCCCATGGATTGCCCACGTTAACCATAACATCATGTTAAGGCTTATGCATAAAATGACAATGCAAAACATGCTTAGGCACTGCTAGACTAGATCGAAAGGGGATTCGCCATGTCTAAAACGATATTTGTCATCAACCCAAACTCTACGCAAGCAGTGACGGACGCCTTCGACGAAGCGCTGAATGCTTTGCGCCTTCCTGGTGGGCCCGTACTGAAGTGCTTGACGCTGGCCGAAGGCCCGCCCGGCGTTCAAAGCCAGATGGATGTTGAGCAAGTGACGCTGCCGTTGGTGAAGCTGGTCAAGAGTTTGGATGCAAAACATGGCGATGCCGCAGGGGCTTACGTGCTTGCTTGCTTTAGCGACCCAGGTCTACACGCGGTGCGTGAAGCGACGACGAAGCCGGTGTTGGGTATTAGTGAATGTGGCGTCCTGACAGCCATGACACGCGGACACCGCGTGGGCGTGATCGCGATTCTGCGTCAATCGATTCCCCGCCATGGTCGGATGTTTGGCGCGATGGGTTTGACCGAGCGTGTCGTGGCCGAGGTGCCGCTTGGGATGAACGTGGTCGATTTAGTCGACGCAGACAGGACACGCGCAGGCTTGCTGCGCGCAGGAAAAGAGTTACGCGATACGCATTTGATTGATGTGGTTGTGCTGGGTTGTGCGGGCATGGCTGCGCACCGTGCCTGGCTGGAAGAGCAGTTGGGCATTCCCGTGGTTGAACCCACGCAAGCCGCCGCCTCGATGGCGATCGGACGAACCTTGTTAGGCTGGTAGGGCGACAACGGTGCAGGATCCTATGAAGCAAAAAGAGCTAACGTCGCGCCTGATGCATATCGTGGGTGAAGAGGGCGTGATCCTCAATCCGGCGGACCAAGAAACGTATGTCAATGATTGGCTAGGTAAAGCGCACGGACGCACGGTGGCTGTGGTGCGTCCTCGCAACACGACGGAAGTCTCGGCTGTGATGCGTTTGTGTCATCAGTCCCACACGCCCGTCGTACCGCAAGGCGGCAATACCGGTATGAGTGGTGGCGCGACGCCCGACTTGAGTGGCGCACAAGTGGTGCTGTCCTTGAATCGTATGAAGCGCATTCACGATGTGGATCCTGTGAACAATACGCTCACCGCGGATGCGGGAGTCATCTTGGCAGAGATTCAGCAGGCGGCGCGCAAGGTAGGGCGATACTTCCCGTTGAGTCTTGGTGCGGAAGGTAGTTGCACAATCGGTGGCAACTTAGCCACGAACGCAGGGGGAACGGGCGTCTTGCGCTACGGAAACACACGCGATCTGACCTTGGGTCTGGAAGTGGTTTTGCCAGACGGCCGAGTTTGGAATGGTTTGCGTGCCCTACGCAAAGACAACACCGGTTACGACTTAAAGGATTTGTTCATTGGTTCAGAGGGGTCGCTCGGCATCATCACCGGCGTAGTGTTGAAACTCTTCGCTGCACCCGCTGGCCGCATCACGGCATGGGTCGGTGTACAAAATCTAGCGAATGTCGTGGCGTTACTCAATCGCTTACAAGCAGACTGCGGTCCGCGCTTGAGCGCTTTTGAAATGATGTCCGCACCGAGCTTGTCGCTTGTGACGACGCAGCTGGAGGCGCACGTGTCTCCGCTCAAAAAAATCTATCCTTACTACGCGTTGATTGAATTGGCTGACACGAGGTTGGCTGGACTTCAAGATATGTTGCAGACGGGTTTGTCCGCAGCGATCGAAGAAGGGCTGATTGATGATTGCGTGGTGGCGATGAGCGAAGCGCAAAGTGTGTCGATGTGGAAGCTGCGGGAAGGAATTTCGCTAGCGCAGGTTAAGGCGGGTAAGGCAGTCAAGCATGACATTGCACTACCGATATCTGGGCTGGCTAGTTTTGTTGCAGAAGCTGATCAGGCTGTCCTGACAGACTTTCCGGGATTACCGATCATCAATTTCGGCCATATCGGAGACGGCAACCTACACTACAACGTCTTGTTGCCCTTAGATGTTGCGCCTGAGGACTACAAAGAAAAAACGACGGGATTAAATAAACGTATTCACGATCTTGTTGCGCAGTTCAACGGGAGTATCAGCGCCGAGCATGGCGTTGGGACACTGCGTCGTGATGAATTGCGGCGCTATAAGTCCACAGTTGAAATGGATTTGATGATTGCCATCAAGCGCGCGCTTGACCCGAACCAGTTAATGAATCCGGGCAAGCTTCTTTAGAGGCTGTTTACAGCGCGCTATCCTCGACCAAACTGAAGCATCAGCATTTCGCATCCTTCAGGACCGCTTTTGGCGGACAGGGCGGGATCGGTTGCATTGAGAAACAGTACTGACCACTTCGCGAGATGTTGATCCTGGTGCACGAGGCTTCCGTTCACCACCAGGAAGTATTGGCCACCAGATTGTTTTGGATCTTGACAAGTGATCGACATATTTGCACCAGCGCGAATGAGCTTCGCATCAACGCCATCGTCATAGTCAGCCGTTTTTTCACTGACGTCTTCAACAGTGACCTGCTCGCGATTGGCCAAGACGGCCTCGGTGCTGATCGTGGCATTTGCTGAAAAATGCCTCTTTTTTGAAGGTTGCAGTTTTTCGCGATAGCCCGGTTGGTGCAGATAAACAGGGCCAGAGTCCGTTTGCGCACGCAGCGTGAAGTATGAATAGCCTTGTGGGCCCGCATCAATTGGACCGTAGCCGGTGAAGCGATCAGCATAGTGAATCGTCAAAGGCAACAGAACGTCAGAGCGGCCGACTTTACCCGTGCCTGAAACAAAAACTTGAAACTGATCGACGACATGGAAGTGTGGAAGAATCTGATCGTGCACGGGCATTTCAACTAAGAAGGCCTGTGGATCGGAAGTGACCTTACCTCCACCGACCGTACTAAAGTAATCGGTACGCCACCTTGGTGCGCCATTTGAGGGTGACTTTGAAACTTGTCGTTGGGGTAAGGCGGTTTGGCTAGATTTTGTGAGCATGGGCTGTCTCCGATTTATTCTGGTTGGATATTACGCTCTCGCACTACTTTTTTCCACAGCGCAATCTCGTCTTGAATGCGGCGCCCGAATTCAGGGGAACTTAGTTTGGTGGCGAGCGCTGCCTCTTGTGCGAACAGCTTTTGCATCTCTGGTTCTGCCGTCACGTTGCGAATCTCGGTGTTGAGTCGCTCCACCAACGCTTTCGGCGTATTGGCGGGCGCAAATACGCCCCACCAAATCTCACTGCTGTAACCGGGTACGAGATCTGCCAACGGTGCGAGCTCTGGATTGAAGGGGCTGCGTTCTGCGGATGTGACGGAGAGGGCTTTGACCTTACCGGCACGCAGTTGACTGCCCGACGACGCCACCGTCGTGATGATGAAATCGACGCGTCCACCAATCATGTCGATCAGTGCCAGGCTTAAACCTTTGTAGGGCAGATGCAGAGCCGACGTGCCGGCCATTGAGTTGAGCAATTCTGTACTGACATGATTGACCGACCCGACACCCGAGGAGCCGTAGGTCATTTTGTTTTTTGGATCGCGCATTGCCTGAAGCAGTTCAGCGGTATTGCCGTAGGGGCCGTCTGTGCGTACCAATACAATCAACCCGCTTTTTGCCACCATGGCGACTGGGACGAGATCCGTCAGGGGATCGTAGGGCAGCTTTCGCTGCACTGCTGCTGTCGTGGTTAAGGCGTTTGAGGTAAACAGCAGTGTTGCGCCATCTGGTGGTGCCTTGCTGACAAAGTCTGCGCCAATCACGCCACCCGCACCAGCCTTGTTTTCCACAATCATTGTGAAGTCGAGCTTTGCGCTTAAGCGCTGTGCAAGCGCTCTGGCGAACAGGTCGTTGCTTGCCCCTGGTGCAAAGGGTACGACTAGTTTGATGACTTTCGGAAACTCTTGGGCGGTTGTGCTCAAGGGCAACAGCAAGCCGGCGAGGATGGCGAAGATACACCCCAATAAACTCAGTCTGTTTTTCATTTTTTTGATCAGAAGTGACAGCGATAAATTTTTTCTACGTTTCCGCCCATCAGTGCCTCGCGCTCTGTGCGCGTTAAGCGATCGGTCACTTTGAATGCGTCCACGCCTTGCTGGTACGTCAACACCTGCACAGCACGCGTCCAGTCAGTGCCCCACAGGCAACGCTCCATGCCGTAGGCGTCGAAGATGCGTGCAAGGGGATCCCAGATGTCTGGATAGGGGTAGGCTTTCTGGGATAAGGTGCAAGCGCCTGTGATCTTGATCACCACATTCGGGTGTTGTGCCAAGGCCAACACCTTTTCGATTTCGCCAAATGGGTGTGCAAGCGGTGGCGGCTCATAAGGCTGTTCAAGTCCTAAGTGATCTACAACGATTCGGGTGTCCGGGTTGCGCGCCGCTAATTGCTTGACTTGATCCAG
>CAIUZV010000330.1 GCA_903903735.1 uncultured beta proteobacterium
CAAGTAATTACAGGAACCGACTTTGAATTTCAAGCAGACAATGCTGCGGCTGCCGCAAACGAGGCACTGGCGCAGATTTCGGCATTAGCTCAGCAATCAGCAGTGAACGCAGCACTGGCAGAAAACAGGGCAAGCCAGGCGTTGGCGCTGGTTGACAAGCTGAATAAAGCCGTTGAGGGCTTGCAGATGACCCCGCCGCCACGGGAGTTCAAAAGGGCACGATATGGGTCGTTTTACGACACTACTACGCAAACAGCCACGGTCATCAACACCGCAAAAGCAATCACGTTTAACACGACAGACATAAGTAACGGGGTATTTATTGGCACGCCTACTTCTCGAATTATTGTTGATACTGAGGGCATTTACAACTTTGATACATCGTTTCAGTTGGATAAGACCGCAGGCGGTACAGGAATATTTGATTTTTGGTTTCGCCTTAACGGTGTTGATGTGACAGACAGTTGCAGTCGAATTAGAATTCAGGGCAACAACGCTGAGATTTTTTCATCGTTAAATTTCTTTTTTGATCTCAAAGCGAATGACTATGTTGAACTGATGTTCTCAGTCGATGATCTAAGCGTTGAAGTTACTGCTTTTGCTGCTTCTGCCCCACATCCAGGCATTCCGTCCATAATTCTCACAGTCAACAACAACATCGGAGGTGTTCAATGACAGTCACAGTAAAAGTGCTTATCCCTGCAAAGCAAGCAGAAAACGCACAAACCACCCAATACACCGCAACGAATGTCAAGGCGATCATTGACAAGTTCACGGTGACAAACACCAGCGCCAATAATGTGACCTTCAGTTGCAACTTGGTCACTGTAACTGGGTCAGCAGCGGCATCTAACCTGATTATTGATGCGCGAACCATCGTTCCCGATGAGACCTACACTTGTCCCGAATTGGTTGGTCAGGCGCTCGATGTTGGTGGTTTTATATCTACGCTGGCAGGGACTGCAACATCCCTGACTATCCGCGCATCAGGCCGAGAAATTTCATAAGGAGAACAGCATGGACAAATTTATGATGATGCCCAAAGGATTTATGGGCTTGCCGATGGATGAGGGTTTTATTACCACAGCAGAAAACAAAAAGAACTATGCCATTGCGGTGCAGGATTGGAACTATGGCCCCGAAGTGCCAACGAACGAGCCAGGCGCAAACAAAGAGTTTTACGTGGGGCTGGCCGAGGCTATGCAGTGCGACGAAAAGGACGCTAGGCGCAAGCATTGCTCAAACTGCGAGTATTACGACAACACCTTCATGACCCAAGTGCGGATTGAGCGCATCCCACTGGCAACCTACGATAAGGGCGCAGGGTTTAGGGGTCACTGCGAAAAGCTAAACTTTATTTGCAACGATATGCGGGTTTGTCAGGCGTGGGAAGAGCGCGAATCCGAGATGGATTGACGAAATGCCAAAATGTGCGAAAATCAATCCGCTGAGTTACGGCATCCAGCGGCCTTTCAGGAGTGTCTGATGAATAATGTCGTTGTTCGGGATGTGCCAGCTAGTCATCTGCCAATTTATCGGCTAGAGGCTAAGCTATTAAAGCTGCCTCAGGTAGATATGCCTGTTGAGCACGCTTTCTGCGCTGGACTGTACGCTCGCACAATGCACATTCCTGCTGGGACTGCTTTAACTGGTGCAATCCACAGGCAAGAATCCTTTTTCTTGGTTCGCAAAGGAAGCCTAATTGTCAGCACAGACAATGGCCCCCGTACCCTTGGGCCAGGTGATATGAGTGTTTCTAATATCGGCACTAAACGCGCTGGTGTTGCCTTGACTGATGTAGAGGTGACCACTTTTCACGCAAACCCAACCAACGAGCAGGAACCGCAAGCATTGTGGGACTTGTTCACTATTCCGGCGCCATCTCTTGAGTATGCACAGACAGCGCACTTGGAGGA
>CAIUZV010000331.1 GCA_903903735.1 uncultured beta proteobacterium
AAGCCTTCACTAGTACTCGTTGCAACACTGACTGTACAAGCTCTTGTCGCAATGGCAGTGATGAACGTGCCGGTGGTTGCGCCGGCGGTTGCCAAAGACTTAGGAATCGCAACAACCTATCTGGGCGCCTATGTGGCGCTCGTCTATTTTGCGGCAATGGTTGCCACGCTCTTGGGTGGCGCGGCAGTCAAGCGCTGGGGCGCTATCCGTCTAAGTCAAATCGGCTTAATGGTGGCGTCATGTGGTTTGCTGCTGTCAGCCTACCCCCATCCGTTGACGATCGCTATCGGCGCCTTGTTTATTGGCGCGGGTTACGGCCCCATTACACCTGCAAGTTCACACTTATTGATTAAGACCACGCCACCGGAAAAGCTTTCTTTTGTTTTTTCAATTAAACAAACGGGCGTACCACTTGGCGGCATTATCGCTGGCGCGCTTGTGCCCACGCTCAATAGTTTGATTGGTTGGCAAGCCGCGTTCCTCTGTGCAGGCGTGGCATGCGCGCTTTGTGCCTGGGCCGTCCAACCGCTGCGCAACAGCTTGGATGATGATCGAGACGCAAGTGTCAAGCCTTCAATCGCGGCAAGTGTTGTCTTGCCACTTAAGCTTATTTTTCAGCATCGCAACCTACGCAGCCTGTCGATCATGTCGCTCTTGTTTGCGATCAGTCAGATGTCGCTCACGGGTTATCTTGTGACCTTTTTATATGAAGACCTCGGCTGGAGTCTGATCGCCGCGGGGGGCGCACTGACCGTTGCCCAAGGGGGCGGTGTAGCGGGGCGGATGCTGTGGGGCTATATCGCTGACCGCTGGCTCGGTGCGAGCATGATGCTGATGGTGATTGCAGGCCTTCTTACCATCGGCTGTGTCGGGACGGCTCTGCTAACGCCTGAGTCCTCGCCTTGGTTGCTCTTTCCAATCCTTGCGATTTTTGGTTCGTCGGCTGTTGGCTGGAACGGCGTGTTTTTAGCAGAAATTGCGCGTCAAGCACCGATTGGGCAAGCGAGCCTTGCGACTGGCGGCACGCTGTGCATCACATTCCTCGGTGTGATGATCGGTCCTCCCATGTTTGGTTTGTTGGCCGGGGCGCTGGGCAGCTACGGATCGAGTTACGGCGTGCTAGGCCTAGTTGGGGTGCTGTGTGCGCTGACCGTATGGCCGCTGTATCAAGCCTCAAAGACTAAAGCGGCATGACCTCACCCCCAGCCGCGCAATCAGCACTTTTAACCCCTCAGCCCTTGCAGTGGTTAAAAGGCTGCGGTTTCTTTTTGTTTTCGATCACGATGTTTGCCACGCTTGATGCGTTAGCGAAAGGCCTTGTGCATGTTTATTCGGCCCCGCTCGTGAATTTTTCACGCTATACGGTGATCATCGTGCTGGCTTTTAGCGCACTATTGATCAGAGGTTACAGCGTGCGGGTGGCGCGCCCAGAACGTAATCTCTTGCTCTTGCGTGGAGTCTTGCTTGGGGTGTCTGGTACGGCCTTTATGCCGAGCCTTCAATACATGCCGCTTGCTGAGGCAACCGCAATTTATTTTGTGTCTCCTCTTATCGTCCTGATCTTTGCTCCGATGATGCTCGGCGAGAAAGTAGGACTCAAACAATATCTGGCGCTTGCTGCGGGCATGATTGGCATGCTGTTTATTGTGAAGCCTGGCAGCGGCGAAATCTCCTTAATCGGAACGACGTTGCTGCTCATTTCCGCAGTGAGTTTCGCACTTGTTCAAATCTATACACGCAAGCTTTCTCACCGCGTGCATAGCGAACAAATTTTTGTGTATGCCGCCAGCACGTGCTGGTGTATTGGTGCGGTCACAACATTAATTTTTTGGCCGACGCTGTGGCCAACTCCGACAGACTGGGCGTGGATTTTGTTGATGAGCGTGATTGGAGGACTGGGTCAGTACGCGTTGATCTATGCGTATAAATACGTTCCAGCCTCGAGCCTCGCACCACTTAATTACTTCCAGCTGGTGCTTGCGGTGATCTACGGTGAGTTGCTGTTTGGACAGATGCCCACACTCTCTTCGTTGGTGGGCATCGTCCTCGTTGTTGTGGCAGGTCTGTCGCTCACGCTTCCCATGTTGATTACATATCTGCGGTCTCGTTGAGCCGCAGTAACCACAGCAATAACGCTCAAGGCAAGAAGCTTTCGCCTCGAATCAGATCGGCAAACGTTTCGCGTTGGCGCACAACGTAATACTTATCACCATCGACCATTACTTCGGCCGCCCGTGGACGGCTGTTGTAGTTGCCTGCCATCACAAAGCCGTAGGCCCCAGCAGACTCAATTGCTAGGATATCGCCTTCGTGCAGAGCAAGCTGCCGCGCCCGTGCTAGCCAATCGGCGCTTTCGCATACGGGACCAACGACGTCATAGAGCGTGCTGGCATCGCCACGAGGCTCGACCGGTAAAACGCCATGCCACGCCTCGTAGAGTGCAGGCCGCATCAAGTCGTTCATGGCCGCATCCACAATTGCAAAATTGCGGGCTTCCGTGTGTTTCAGATATTGAACCGTGGTCAGTAAAACCCCTGCGTTACCCACAAGCGAGCGTCCTGGTTCGAGTACAAGCTCAAGCCCCTCAACCCCGCGCGCCTTTAACTGTGTGAAGACCTTGTCGAGCAGCACTTTGGGCGCTAAGGGTGTCTCATCGTCGTAACGGATACCGAGCCCGCCACCGAGGTCCAAGTGTTTTAGCTTGATCCCCAACTTGGTGAGCTGATCAATCAACTTAAGCAGTTTATCCAGCGCATCCAGATAGGGTGCGACTTCGGTGATTTGCGAGCCGATGTGACAGTCCACACCGACGACAGAGATTCCCGGAAGCGAAGCAGCCTGTTGATAGGCAGCAGGCGCCTCTTCGATGGCGATGCCAAATTTATTTTCTTTCAGTCCCGTGGAAATATACGGATGCGTTTGTGCATCTACGTCGGGATTCACGCGCAAAGATACCGCCGCTGTCTTGCTCATTTCGCAGGCGACTTGCGAGAGGCGTTTGAGTTCTGGGACGGACTCGACGTTAAAACACTTTACGCCAGCCTCAAGGGCGGCACGCATTTCCCACGCTTGTTTACCAACA
>CAIUZV010000332.1 GCA_903903735.1 uncultured beta proteobacterium
CTGCAGTCCAGCGCCGAAGGCATCGACACCGAATTCAAGTCGGCACGCGGTGGCATGCCCGGCAGTTTCTGGGCGTCGTATGCCGCCATGGCCAACACGCAGGGCGGCACCATTGTCTTGGGCGTGCCCGATGCCGCGCAGTTGCGCACGGGGGAAGACGAGGGCAGGCCGTTTGTTGTGGTGATCGTGCCGCTTAGACTTATCACACGTGAATCCGGAAATTCCGAAAAAATATATATAAATCGACAGCTTGCTATCGCATGACTGTAAAACATTGGATTCCTTAAGCCCTGAGGGTAATCGTCCCCAAGAACCAAAGGCGTGCTGGCGCAACAAGGCAATGACTACGCTTTCACGCAGGACTACACCTTCAGCTCACCCAGCACAGCGGCCAGTGTGGTGCTGGGCCGCAGCGCCAATGGGCGCTTAGAGTGGAAGGATGCGCTGGGGCGGGCGTTGAAGATGTTGCAAAAAATGAGTTGATTTGTATACTGTTATTTATTACAGTGTTCAGACAGCTTCGTGTTAAAAAATTACCACCATGGTAAATTTCAAAGTCATTTCAGAGTACAGTGGAGGCCCTGTTCCCGGAGACAGGGTCAAGATCGGTATGGGGCCGCTGTATCCGTTGGAAAGAGTCAGGGCTTTGGCGAAAGATCCTCAGCAATTGCGGTTGTGGACAAGAAGGTGTGCAAAAGATGTCCTGAATTTGGATTGGAGTGAGGTTGATGTGGCCGAGTTTTTGGCCGAGCTTCAGCCTCACCAATACATCGACTCTGAATGGTGCACGAATGGTTCTGGCGTGTGGGCAGCATGTGATGCCTACGAAGTGAAGCGCCGTGAGCCGGTTAAAACGGCCAACAAAGAAATGAATGTGGTGTATTTCGTCAAGTTTGCGATTGGTAAAACCGGTTCCTTGGTCCTGGTTGTTTCTTGCCATGTCTCTAATTGAGACGGGAGTTGCATATGAATGAAAAAGAAATTTGTTCCATTTGCGGTGAAGGCCGCGTAACTGATCATGTGGATCAGGTGGAGGCTGAATACAACGGACACAAGGGCAACGTGCCTTTGCATTACCAACTGTGCGATGCATGCATGTCTGACTCGGCGGGTGCCGTACAAATGCGCGCAAACAAGCGAGGCATGATTGCATTTCGCAAGCAGGTGGATGGACTGTTGTCAGGGGCAGAGATTTTGGCTTTGCGCAAGCGATATGCACTGAATCAACAGCAAGCCGCTCGGCTGTTTGGAGGTGGTCCAGTGGCCTTCAGTAAATACGAAAACGACGATGTGGCCCATTCAGAAGCCATGGACAAATTGCTGCGTTTGGTGCTTCGTAGCGAATCAGTATTCTGGGAATTGGTTGAACAGGAAGGCATGACTGCCGAACTCCGTCATGCCATGGCACATAAAGACTTGGCTCAAGAACCCAAGTCCGCGCAAGCTCCAGCTTCACCCCGCGATAGCAACGAATTGCGCGCCAAACTGGCCGAGCGCCAAGTGACACCAGCAGACGTGGCAGCAGCGGTCGATTGGGCCAGGTCGCAGGCGCCCAGCGCGTGAACTCATGACCCATATGCAGAAAGATCACCCTGAGCTTCCAATGCTGAAGCGCTTCCAGAATACCCATTCTGGGTATTAAAATGCCCAAAATGGGTACTTCAAAAAACCAAACCACCACAACGCCACGCGCCAGCAGTTTGGCGGACGCTTTGTTTTCCGGCACGCAGCAGCGCGTGCTGGGCCTGCTGTTTGGGCAGCCGGAGCGCAGTTTTTACGCCACCGAGTTGATCAACCTGGCTGGCGTGGGCTCGGGTGCTGTGCAGCGCGAACTGGC
>CAIUZV010000333.1 GCA_903903735.1 uncultured beta proteobacterium
ATACACGCGACCGACATACCCAATTGTGCGGCGCGAATCGCGGCGATATAGCCACCTGGTCCTGCACCAATAACGACTACATCAAATTGATTTGAAGACATAAGTATCCCAAGCTTAGATTTCGAGCAGCAGACGCTGTGGATCTTCGAGCGCTTCTTTCATTGCGACTAGACCCAACACCGCTTCGCGACCATCGATGATGCGATGGTCATAAGACATCGCCAGATAGTTGATGGGGCGAATCACGATTTGGCCCTTCTCAACGACAGCGCGCTCTTTCGTGGCATGCACGCCCAAAATAGCGGACTGTGGTGGGTTGATGATTGGCGTCGACAACATCGAACCGAACACACCACCGTTCGAAATTGAAAATGTACCGCCAGTCATTTCTTCAATCCCGAGCTTGCCTTCGCCTGCGCGCTTACCGAAGTCAGCGATTGTCTTTTCAATATCGGCAATCGATAGTTGATCTGCGTTACGCAGAATCGGCACGACCAAGCCACGTGGGCTACCCACTGCGATACCGATATCAAAGTAGCCGTGATAGATGATGTCTTTACCATCAACGGAGGCGTTCAGTAAGGGGTAACGCTTGAGCGCTGCGACGGCAGCCTTCACAAAGAAGGACATGAAGCCGAGCTTCACACCGTGCTCTTTCTCGAACTTATCTTTGTATAGATTACGCAGATCAATCACTGCCTGCATATTGACTTCGTTAAACGTCGTCAGAATCGCGTTGTCTTGTTGCGACTGCAACAAGCGCTCGGCCACGCGTGCGCGCAGACGGCTCATGGGCACACGCTGCTCTGGGCGACCATCGAGCGATTGTGTCATGGGCACACTTGGGTTGGCCAAGGGCGCAGCTTTTGCAGCGGGAGCCGCCGACGCAGTCGATGCATTTAGCGCATCGCCCTTTGTAATACGACCATCACGACCTGAACCAGCGACCGAGGCCGCCGACACACCTTTGTCAGCGAGAATCTTCGAAGCGGCAGGCGATGCGATCGCGCCCGAGGCTGCAGCAGGCGCTGGCGCAGCTGCGGCGGCTACAGGAGCGGCTACAGCAGCAGCGGCCGGTGCAGCAGCGGGTGCAGCCGCGGCTTTACCGTCTGTATCAATCCGAGCAAGGACTTCTCCCGAAGTCACCATGCTGCCATTCGCTTTAACGATTTCCGACAGTACACCTGAAGCAGGTGCAGGCACTTCGAGTACGACTTTGTCCGTCTCGACTTCGATCAAGATCTCGTCCGCTTCGACCGCCTGTCCTGGTTGCTTTTTCCAGGTGAGTAGTGTCGCTTCGGACACTGATTCAGATAACTGCGGAACAACGACGTTTGTGATTGCCATTATATTTTTTCCGTAATTGGATAGATTCGATTATTTGGATTACTTGGTCAGCATGAAGGACTTGAACTTACCGAAAGCTTGTTCAACGAGCGCTTTCTGCTGTTCAAGGTGCTTGGCCAAATAACCGACAGCAGGCGATGCCGAAGCAACACGTCCTGCATAACCAAGTTTTTGACCGCTCGACATATTCTGGTAGAGGTGGTGCTGCACATAGAACCAAGAACCTTGGTTCTGCGGCTCATCCTGCACCCACACTACTTCAGTGGCTTTTGGATACTTGCGTAACTCAGCCTCGAAGGTTTTATGTGCGAACGGATACAACTGCTCGGCACGAATGATGGCCACGGTGTTGTCCTTGCGCTCTTTACGACCATTGATCAAGTCGTAATAAACCTTACCTGAGCACACGAGCACACGCTTGACCGCCGCTGCACTGATTTTGTCATCGACTTCACCAATGATTGGGCGGAAGCGACCACTCGACAAATCGGACATCGGCGAACCGGCGTCTTTATTGCGTAGTAATGATTTGGGGGTCAAGATCACCAAGGGCTTGCGGAACTGACGCACCATTTGACGGCGCAACAGATGGAAAATCTGCGCAGCCGAAGTCGGTTGCACCACCTGGATATTGTTATCGGCACACAACTGCAAGAAACGCTCAATGCGAGCCGATGAGTGTTCTGGGCCTTGGCCTTCGTAACCATGCGGCAACATCATGGTGAGACCCGACTGGCGGCCCCACTTGGCTTCGCCCGACACGATGAACTGGTCGATCACAACCTGTGCACCGTTCACGAAGTCACCAAACTGCGCTTCCCAAATCGTCAAGGTATTTGGATCTGCGCACGAGTACCCGTACTCAAAGCCCAATACCGCCTCTTCAGAGAGCACTGAGTCAATGACGGTAAAGGGTGCCTGACCGTCCGCAACGTTTTGCAGGGGAACGTAAGAGCCATCATCCCAGCGCTCACGATTTTGATCGTGCAACACGGCATGACGGTGTGTGAACGTGCCGCGACCGGAATCCTGACCCGTGATACGCACGGCATAACCGGCAGCGACGAGCGTTGCAAACGCCAAATGCTCACCCATGCCCCAGTCGAGGTTCTGCTCGCCACGCGCCATCGCACGGCGGTCATTTAACAGCTTTGTCACCAACGAATGCGGCGTGAAGCCGTCAGGCACTCTGGTGAGTTTTTCACCAATACGCTTGAGTTCTGCAGCCGGCACAGCTGTGTCAGCCTGATCCGTCCACTTCGCGCTTAAGTAAGGTGTCCAGTCAATCGCATACTTGCTCTTGTAGTTCGTGAGCACAGGCTCGATCGTACGACGACCATCCTCCATATAGCGGCGGTAGTCCTTCACTAACTGATCGCCCTCGCCTGCCTGCAACACACCTTGTGCGGTCAACTTGTCAGAATAAAACTGACGTGTTCCCGGATGCGCACCAATGCGCTTGTACATCAAAGGCTGCGTAAGGGATGGCGTGTCTTGTTCGTTATGGCCAAGCTTACGGAAACAGACGATGTCGACCACGACATCGCGACCAAACTGCATACGGAAGTCGAGTGCCAAACGTGTTGCAAAAACAACAGCTTCCGGATCATCACCATTCACGTGGAATACGGGCGCTTCAATCATTTTTGAAACGTCGGTGCAATAAATAGTAGAACGTGTGTCACGTGGATCAGAGGTCGTGAAACCAATCTGGTTGTTAATCACCAGATGCACCGTACCGCCCGTACCGTAACCGCGTGTTTCGGCAAGGTTCAAGGTTTCCATCACGACGCCTTGACCCGCAAACGCGGCATCACCATGCACCAACACCGGCAACACTTGTTTGTAGCCATCTGCACCGCGACGCTCTTGACGCGCGCGCACACTACCCTCGACGACAGGGTTCACGATCTCAAGGTGTGAAGGGTTGAACGCCAGCGACAAATGCATGGGGCCGCCACGCGTGGACAAGTCGCTTGAAAAACCATTGTGGTATTTCACGTCGCCGTCGGTTAGGCCTTCAGCATGATGGCCTTCGAACTCAGCAAACAAATCACCAGGCATCTTGCCCATGATGTTTACCAACATATTCAAACGACCGCGGTGCGCCATCCCCACCACGATTTCTTGCACACCGGACTCGCCGGCGTGATTCACAAGCTCGTCCATCGAGGCAATAAAGCTTTCACCGCCTTCAAGAGAGAAGCGCTTTTGTCCAACATATTTTGTATGGAGATAACGCTCAAGGCCTTCCGCCTCGGTGAGCTGCTGCAAAATATGCTTTTTATGCTCTGGTGTCACCGTCGGTGCGCTCAGCGTCGACTCGAGACGCTCTTGCACCCAACGCTTCACGGCTGGATCAGAGGCGTGCATAAACTCTGCACCGATCGAGCGACAGTAGGTATCTTTTAGCGCCTTGATGATGTCGCGCAGCGTCATCGTCGTAGCTTTACTGAAGTAAGTATTGGTCGCTGAAAACACTTGATCCAGATCCGCTTCGGTCAAGCCGTAAAACGCAGGATCAAGCTCGGGGATGCCCGGGCGATCTTGACGCTTGAGCGGATCCAAGTCAGCCCAGCGCGAACCAAGCGAACGGTAAGCCGCGATCAAGGATTGCACGTGCACTTGTTTCATCGCGACGGCGAGGTCGGGTTCTTGTCCCCGCTGCACAAAAGCATTCGCTTTGGCGCGTAAGGCAAAGGACTCCACGACGGGTGCGTGCGCTTGATCGCGCGTGGCTTCTTGACCATCGGTCGCAGGCATATGCTGCAACTGATCGAAATAATTTCGCCAATTATCTGGAACCGAACCTGGATTATCCAGATAGGCCTCGTAGAGTTCTTCTACGTACGGCGCATTGCCGCCAAA
>CAIUZV010000334.1 GCA_903903735.1 uncultured beta proteobacterium
AATAAAACTGGCCGAGCGCCAAAAGCGATCGACCAGTTGTATTTGGTTGCGGGGGCAGGATTTGAACCTACGACCTTCGGGTTATGAGCCCGACGAGCTGCCAGACTGCTCCACCCCGCGTCTGAAGAAAAGAAGTATAGCGTACATACGGCTTTAGGACAAGTTGCCTAGAGCGCTTAATAGGAAATGAAAGACTTATGAATGGTCAGCATGACAATAAGCATGACAGTGACAACGAAGTTTCTATGGAAGATGCACAGCCGATCGATCCGGTGAGTGAGCTCACCAGCACGTCTGTGGTGGTCGCAGAGACCGAGATCGATCCACAGGTTCTCGCGCATGCGGAAAAAGTTATTGAGACCGCATTGTTATGCGCCTCAGGGCCAATGCCGATCAATGAATTAATCAAGTTGTTTGATGAGCCTTCATTTAGCGGTGCCCAGTTGACACGCGTGCTCGAAGGGTTGCAGCAGGTTTGGCTTGATCGTGGCATGGAGCTTGTTGAGCTCGCAAGCGGGTGGCGATTTCAGAGCCGAGCAGGGATGCAGCGTCACCTCGAGCGTCTGAGTCCAGAGCGTGTGCCGAAATATTCGCGCGCAGTCATGGAGACACTCGCGATTATTGCGTGGCGTCAGCCTGTCACGCGCGGTGATATCGAAGACATCCGCGGCGTGACGGTTTCGTCGCAAATCATCAAAACACTAGAAGATCGCGGGTGGGTTGACGTGATTGGCCATCGCGACGGTCCGGGACGTCCTGGTTTGCTTGGCACGACACGTCAATTTTTAGATGACTTAGGTTTGCGTGCTCTCGATGAGTTGCCTGCGCTTGGCGAGGCCGAGATTAGCGAAGCGTTGCAATCACTCGCGCTGGAAGGCGGCATGACAGCGGGCAACCTCTTGTCGGCGCAGAGCACAGCGCAGGCAACGGATGTTGTTGACTCGCTACCGCTTGACCTAGAGGCGACCGACGAATTGCAAACAGACGCTGTTGAGCCAGTAGACCTGGCTGAACAAGAGGACTCAGTGATTAAAGAGAATTCTGTTGAGCAAGAAATTGAGCAAGAAATTGAAGTTCCTACCGCAGTGCCCCCATCAAATCTGGAGTCCAAGTGACTAATTCGAATACCGAGCATCCTGACAATCAGGCGTCAGACTTAAAGCCCGAGCAGGTCTCTGCATCACAAGAATCTCCAGAGGGTGCGACAGCATCGCCGGCAAAGTCCCGCGGACGTAAGTTGCGCACGCCTTTTAGGCGGCGCCGTAGTGAGGCGCCTGAGGCGTCGACCGCAGAAGGCTCAGCAGCGCCTGTGAGAAGTGCGGCGACGGATGTTCCGGTCGATGCGACGCAAGACCATGCCGACACGGTCGACCTAGGTGACCCTGTTGAGGCCGAGAAGGAGGCGCAAGAGGCGCTGTCTTATCTGAGCACCACGGATCGTAGCGAGCAGCGCCTAAACAAATATTTAAACAGTGATCTGTTGATGCCTAAGCTACACAAGCTTTTGGCCGATGCGGGCATTGGTTCGCGGCGCGAGATGGAAGAGCTCATTATTGCGGGGCGCGTGTCGGTAAACGGCGAGCCGGCGCACATTGGTCAGCGTGTTGGTCCTAACGATTTAGTACGTGTGAATGGTCGGCCGATCACGCGCACCAATACCAACAAGCCGCCCCGCGTCATTCTGTATCACAAGCCTGCTGGCGAAATCGTGAGCCACGATGATCCGGGTGGTCGTGCGAATGTTTTTGCACGCTTGCCGAAGATGAAGGTGGGTAAATGGTTGTCTGTCGGACGTCTAGATTTAAATACAGAAGGGTTGCTGATACTCACAACGTCTGGTGATTTATCGAACAGATTGTTGCATCCGCGGTATGGCAATGAGCGCGAGTACGCGGTGCGCGTGCTCGGAGAGCTCGGGCCTCAGCAACGCCAATCTTTATTGGATGGGGTCGAGCTTGACGACGGCCCTGCCAGTTTCGGAATGATTGAGTTCTTAGGCGGTGAGGGCAGCAATCGTTGGTATCGCATCACGCTCAACGAGGGGCGCAACCGCGAGGTGCGTCGAATGTTCGAATCAGTTGGCTTGACGGTGAGTCGCCTGATCCGTACGCGCTTTGGCGATATTGTGTTGCCGACGACGCTGCGTCGTGGTCGTTGGGAAGAGTTGGATCCAAAATTGGTCAGCGCCTTGATGGTGCAGGTTGGTTTGCTGCGTGATGACGATGAGTCTGGTGAGGGTCGATCGCGTGCCCCGAAGCAACCCACATCTCACGATAGCGCCTTGCCCCCTGGCTTTGGCACAATGGATCGCAACGGTAGTCACGGTGCGCGCATGGGGCGGCGGGGTAAGGTTCAGGGCGGCCGTTCTGGCAAGCCGGCACCGTTTGCGCATCCTACTGAGTCAGCGCCCACGGTGTTGACTGTGGGCGGAGGTTACGCAAATGGCCATCCAGGCGGAGGGCAGGGTGCCGGACGTGGCGGCCGCTCCGGCAAACCTGGTGGCGCACCCAATGCGCGACCCGGTGGTCGGCCGGGCGGTCAGGGTGGTCCAGGCGCTAAGCCCGGTGGACGCGGACGTCCTGGCGGTCGCTCCGGCGGGCGCCCCGCGTCTGGGCAGCCAGGTGTCGCGGGTGAAGCTGCACCACTAGAAGCGGGTCGGCCGCGTAGTGAGAGCCCTCGTCCGCGTGGACCTGCCGGCGGCAGTGGTGGTCCAGGCGGCGCGGGTGGCAGACCTCCAAAGAGTGCGGGTGGTCCGCGTGGTCCCGGTAAGCCGCGTGGGCAAGGGCGCTCCGGACCTAAGGAAAATGCAGGAGGCTCTAGATCGGGGCCGAAAGGAGATGACTGGCAACCCAAAGGGCCTTCGGCGCACGAGTCTCGCTTAGGGTTCTCAAAGTCGCCGAGGGGTGATCGTTCATAGGGTGTGCACAAGCCGCTAAATGATTGTCACGACAAGAAAAATTGTCGTTTTCATGCTAGAATAATGGGCTAATGCGTATTTATTTTTGTGCGTGAATGAGCTTTAAGTACGGAGCTTTAAGTACGGGGCTTTAAGTACGGGGCTTTAAGTACGAGGCTTTGAATACGGAAGTCGTGCGCAGTGATAGCGCGCGGTCTCGTAGGGCGGTTGATGTGGGCTCAGTGCTACATGAACCGGAGTGCCTTAGTGAAGTCTTAACTAGTTGTAAATGGGCTGTTATTCAGCCCATTTTTTTTGAGTGTATGGCAGATCTTTTTACTCTTACGCAGCAGGCTCTCGCATCGTTGGATGTCGAATTTATCGATATCGAGCGCGGTGCGTTGGGATTGTTGCGCGTCACGATTGATCGTCCTGAGGGCGTGCGTATCGAAGATTGTGAACAGGTCTCCAAACATTTGTCGCGTGTGTTCGAGGTTGAAAATATTGATTACCGTCGGCTCGAGGTCGGTTCACCTGGAGTGGATCGGCCGCTTAAAACCGAGTCTGATTACCAGCGGTTTGTGGGCGAGCGGGTTGAAGTGAAGTTGCGTGAGGCAGTAGATAATCAAAAGGTTTTTTCGGGTGTGCTTGTTGACCTGAGTGGGTCGATCAGCACAGCAGGTACCGAGGCGCAGTCGAAGCCTTTCGGTATCGAGTTTGAGGCAAAAAAGGGTGAGTTTCGGCAAGTTAGCTTTGCGTTTAGCGACGTGGAGCGTGGCAAGCTGGATCCAGTCTTGGATTTCAAGGGCAAAAAGCGATGAGTCGCGAAATTCTTCTGTTGGTTGATGCGTTGGCACGTGAAAAAAACGTGACCCGTGACGTGGTGTTTGATGCGCTTGAGGGCGCGTTGGCTTCGGCCATGAAAAAACGCTTTAAAGACGATGCGGATATCCGTGTGTCGGTGAACCGTACAACGGGCGACCATGAGGGGTTTCGGCGTTGGCTCGTTGTCCCCGATGAGTTAGGTCTCCAGGAGCCGGATCAGCAGGAAATGTTGTCCGATGCCCAAGAGATCGTCTCCGATATCGAAGTCGGCGAATATATCGAAGAGGCCCTAGAGCCCATCGAGTTCGGTCGAATTGGTGCTCAGGCAGCCAAGCAAGCAATCTTGCAGCGTATTCGCGATGCCGAGCGCGAGCAGATCTTGAATGACTTCCTTGATCGTGGCGAGACAATTGTTTCGGGTTCGATTAAGCGCATGGATAAAGGCGATGTGATCGTTGAAACAGGCAAAATAGAAGCGCGTTTGCCACGCAGCGAAATGATCCCGAAAGAAAACCTTCGGGTGGGTGATCGTGTGCGCGCCTATGTGCTCAAGATCGATCGCACTGCGCGGGGTCAACAGGTCATTCTGTCGCGTACTGCGCCAGAATTTATCCAACAGCTGTTTGAAAACGAAGTGCCTGAAATCGAGCAAGGCTTGCTTGAGATCAAAGGCGCAGCGCGCGATCCAGGCGTGCGTGCCAAGATTGCGGTGGTTGCCTACGATAAGCGGATCGACCCGATTGGTACGTGTGTCGGGATGCGTGGTTCACGCGTGACTGCCGTGCGTAACGAACTAGGCGGCGAGCAGGTTGATATCGTGCTCTGGTCGGATGATCCTGCCGAATTTGTGATCGGTGCGCTTGCACCTGCAAACGTAGAGTCGATCGTGGTTGACGAAGATCGTCACGCGATGGATGTTGTCGTGGACGAAGAAAATTTGCCTAAGGCGATTGGTTCCAAAGGACAAAACGTCCGCTTGGCCTCTGAGTTGACCGGTTGGCAGATCAACATCATGACGCCTGAAGAAAGTCAGAATCGTCAAGAGTTAGAGCGTGCGACGCTGCGTTCCACCTTTATGTCGCGCCTTGATGTTGATGAAGAAGTCGCTGATATCTTAATTGATGAAGGATTTACTGGGCTCGAAGAGATCGCCTACGTGCCAATGCAGGAATTGTTGGAAATCGAATCCTTTGACGAAGATACGATCAATGAGTTGCGTACACGTGCGCGTAATGCGCTGCTGACCGAGGCGATCGCTCAAGAAGAGCGTGTTGAAACGGCGCAAGATCTGTTGACGCTCGAGGGCATGACCCCTGAGTTGGTCGCGAAGTTGGCTGTTGCAAATATCAAAACGCGTGACGATTTAGCCGAGCTTGCAACCGATGAGTTGTCGGAGATGACCGGATTAGATGAGGCCGCTGCCAGCGAAATCATTATGGCTGCGCGCGCGCACTGGTTTGAGAACTAGTTCGTGCAGTGGTTGCGTTGAAGTGCACCTGAAGTTGTAACGCTGTAAATAGGTAAGAGAGAGTCTAATGTCGAGTAACACAGTCGCCCAGTTCGCTATCGAATTGAAAATGCCTGCCAACGTACTGCTAGAGCAGTTGCGCGGAGCCGGCGTCGATCTCAAATCGGTGGACGATAACGTCACGGACGGCGACAAGGCTCGACTGCTCGAGTCTCTGCGTCGTTCGCATGGCGCAACTGAGGGTAAGAAAATTACGCTCACTCGCAGACAGACCACTGAGATTCGCCAAGCAGACGGCTCAGGTAAGTCGCGCACGATTCAGGTAGAGGTTCGTAAAAAACGTGTGTTCGTCAAGCGTGACACACCAGAAACAACAGATGCAGCCCCCGTTGCTGCGGTGCCCGTCGAACCGGCTGTGCCTGCTGCGGATGTGTCAGCGCTTGCGACACCGAGTGTGGCCGAGCAGACGCCGGATATACCGCAGACGACTGCGCAGACTCCCGACGTGGCTGTGTCAGCTCAGACTGCTGAGGCTGCTGCACCCGCTGAGATCACTCCGACCGAAACTGTTGCGGCCGCCCCTGCTTCTGAACCTGCTGCCGAACCTGTTGCAGTACCTGAGACAACACCTGAGGTTGCGCCCGAGCCAGTCGCCGCTGCACCAGCGGTTGAGACGCCTGTAAATCTGGCAGACCAAGTGCCGAGTGAGTCTGCGGACGCTGCTAAAACGACTGCCAAGACCGCTCGCGGTCGTGCCGTGACCCCTGCCCATCTAGAGGGTGAGGCGGGTGTGCGTGACGAAGCGCGACGTGCCTCTGAGGCTGAGGCTGCCGCGCTGCGCGACATGCTCAATAAGCCACGGAAAATCGTGCGTGCGGAGCCTGACCCCGCTGCGCTATCGGGAACGCTACATAAGCCCGCCGCTGCCAAGGCAGGTAAAAAAGAAGGTACGACTGACGCGCCAGGTAAAAAGACGCTGAAGTCAGGCGAGATCGCCTCGACATGGTCGGATGATGCGTCGCGTAAAAAACCAGCAGAAAAGCGTGATGCACCTGCTGCGCCAGGCCGCGAAGGTTGGCGCGCCGGTGGCAAGAGCAAGTCTGGTGGACGAAAAGGTGGTCGCGGTGCAAACAATTCACAGACGGAGAACCGCGAGCCAGTGCCTGTCGAGTTTATCGCTCGTGAAATCCATGTGCCTGAAACGATCAGCGTCGCGGATCTTGCGCACAAAATGTCGATTAAAGCCGGTGAGGTGATTAAGCATCTGATGCAATTAGGTCAGATGGTCACCATTAACCAAGTGCTTGATCAAGAAACGGCGATGATTGTGGTTGAAGAGCTCGGTCACAAGGCGATTGCCGCCAAACTCGACGATCCGGAAGCCTTCCTCGATGAGGATGCACCTCATGAAGATGTGCAGCTGATGCCTCGTGCACCAGTCGTGACAGTCATGGGCCACGTTGATCACGGTAAGACTTCGTTGCTCGATTACATTCGTCGCGCCAAAGTGGCCTCCGGCGAAGCGGGCGGAATTACACAGCACATTGGTGCCTACCATGTGCAAACCGAACGTGGCATGGTGACCTTTCTTGATACGCCTGGACACGAGGCCTTTACGGCCATGCGCGCACGCGGTGCGAAGGCGACGGACATTGTGATTTTGGTTGTGGCAGCAGACGATGGTGTGATGCCCCAAACCAAGGAAGCGATTCATCACGCAAAAGCGGCTGGCGTTCCACTGGTGGTTGCCGTCAATAAAATCGACAAACCAGAAGCGAACCCTGAGCGTGTGAAGCAAGAATTGGTCGTAGAAGAGGTCGTCCCCGAAGAATACGGTGGTGATGTGCCTTTCATTTCAGTCTCTGCAAAAACAGGGCAAGGAATCGATACGCTGCTGGAAAACGTGTTGCTTCAAGCAGAAGTCTTGGAGCTGAAGGCCGCGATTGATGCGCCTGCGAAAGGTATCGTGATCGAATCGCGTCTGGATAAAGGGCGTGGTCCTGTGGCGACCATTCTCGTGCAGAGCGGTACCTTGCGTCGTGGTGATGTTGTGTTGGCGGGTGCCAGCTACGGTCGCGTGCGCGCCATGCTTGACGAAAATGGCAAGCCTATTCAGTCGGCCGGCCCGTCGATTCCTGTTGAAATTCAGGGGTTGACCGAAGTGCCTGCAGCGGGGGATGAAGTGATGTCCTTGGCGGATGAGCGTCGTGCACGTGAAATTGCACTGTTCCGTCAGGGCAAGTTCCGCGACGTCAAGTTGGCACGTCAGCAGGCCGCTAAGCTTGAGTCGATGTTTGAAAATATTGTTGAGGGTTCACAAACGCTTTCCTTGATTGTGAAGACGGATGTGCAGGGCTCGCAAGAAGCTTTGGTGCAGTCTCTCGTGAAGTTGTCGACCGAAGAGGTGCGCATACAAGTTGTGCACGCAGCGGTGGGTGGCATCTCTGAGAGCGATGTGAACTTGGCGATTGCCTCGGGTGCCGTCATGATCGGCTTTAACGTTCGCGCAGATGCCAGCTCCAAGAAGCTCGCTGAAGCCAACGGCGTCGACATCCGTTACTACAACATCATTTATGACGCAGTCGACGAGGTCAAGCTGGCCATGTCGGGAATGCTCGCGCCCGAGAAGCGCGAAGAAATCATTGGTATGGTCGAGATTCGCGAGGTCTATACGATTTCGCGGATTGGCACTGTCGCCGGTTGTATGGTGACTGACGGCCTAGTGCGTCGCGACTCGCAAGTCCGTCTGTTGCGCAACAACGTTGTGCACTGGAGCGGCCATTTGGAGTCCTTACGTCGCTTCAAGGATGATGTGCGTGAGGTGAAGTCTGGTTTTGATTGCGGTGTGACGCTGCGCGGGAACAATGACCTGCAGGTAGGCGATCAGCTAGAAATCTTCGAAATCAGGGAAGTGGCCCGTACGCTTTAAGCCAACCCCCATGAGCCGTCATAAGCAAAAAGCCGCGCCAGGTCGTAATCTGAGACTTGCTGACCAGATCCAAAAGGATCTGGCCATTATCATTCAGCGCGAAATCGATATGAGCCGCGTTGGAATGATCACGCTTTCTGGCATTGACCTCACGACGGATTATGCGCATGCCAAGGTTTACTTCACCGTATTAGGTGGTGAGCCAGGGCAAGCAGCGAGCTTACTGAACGAGAAGGCCGGCTGGTTTCACTCACAGTTATACAAGTTACTGCACATCCATACTGTGCCGACGTTGCGCTTTTTTCACGACCCTCAGCTTAAGCGTGGCATTGAAATGTCTGCGCTGATTGATCAAGCGAATTTGCCCGGGCAGTACGCCGGTGTCTCTGACGAGCCCGAGGACAAGCCTTAAAGGGCTGTCGTTTCTGGAATAGACGATGGCTAAAAGACGCGGGCGCGTGCTCGATGGAGTGTTGTTGCTGGACAAGCCGGTTGGTTTGTCGAGCAACCATGCCTTGCAGCGTGCCAGGCGCGCGTTGGATGCTCAAAAAGCAGGCCACACGGGGACGCTTGATCCCTTTGCGACGGGCCTGTTGGTGTGTTGTCTGGGGCGTGCAACCAAGATTTCTGGCGCGATGCTCAATGCCGATAAAAGTTATTTGGCGACGATCGCCTTTGGTCGGGAAACCGACTCAGGCGATCTGACTGGAATTGTAGTGAGTGAAGTCTCGGCTGATTTTGCAGGTGTGTCACAAGAGCGTCTTAATGCTGTTTTAGATTCCTTTGTCGGGACCCAACTGCAGATTCCTCCGATGATTTCAGCGTTGAAGCGTGATGGTAAACCGTTGTACGAGTACGCAAGGCAGGGCATCGTCCTTGAGCGCGAGCCACGCGAGATCACTATCCGTGGAATCGAATTGTTAGGCGCGACGGCGATGACAGCGGATATACATGTGCACTGCAGTAAGGGCACCTACATTCGAACACTTGCGCAGGATATTGGTCGCGCGCTTGGCTGTTATGCGCATTTGTCTGCGCTGCGACGTACCCGTGTGGGGCCGTTTGTATTGGATGGTGCAGTAGAGCTCGAGGCGTTGCAAACCATGGAGTTACCAGAATCCATGGTGATCGGAATGAATGATTTACCTGAAGGCTTAGTGCCTCCAGCAAAAAATGTAGTTTCACTTCACTAAAGGACTTGTATGTCACGCGCATTGCGTAACGTTGCGATTATTGCCCACGTTGACCACGGCAAAACCACATTGGTCGATCAGCTTCTGCGTCAGTCCGGAACTTTCCGGTCAAACGAGCGGATGACCGAGCGCGTCATGGACTCCAATGATCTTGAGAAAGAGCGTGGTATTACGATTCTCTCAAAGAACTGTGCAGTCGAGTACGAAGGCACGCATATCAACATTGTTGACACGCCCGGACACGCCGATTTTGGTGGTGAGGTTGAGCGCGTACTGTCGATGGTTGACGGCGTGCTGTTGTTGGTCGACGCTGTCGAAGGTCCAATGCCCCAAACGCGCTTTGTGACCAAAAAGGCTTTGGCCCTTGGCCTGAAGCCAATTGTGGTGATTAATAAAGTGGATCGTCCGGGTGCGCGTTGCGATTTTGTGATCAATGCGACCTTTGAACTGTTCGATAAGCTTGGTGCGACAGAAGAGCAGTTAGATTTCCCGATCGTATATGCGTCTGGCCTGAACGGTTATGCGGGCTTGACCGAGGACGTGCGCGAAGGTGATATGCGCCCACTGTTCAATGCAATTCTTGAGCATGTGCCCATGCGCGAAGATGATCCTGAGGCGCCTTTGCAGCTGCAGATCTCCTCGATCGATTACAGCTCCTATGTTGGCAAAATCGGCATCGGCCGGATTCGTCGTGGACGTATCAAAACTGGCATGGATGTGGTGTGTGTGAATGGCCCCGATGGTGTGCCTTTCAAAGGCCGTATTAATCAAGTATTGAAGTTCAAAGGCCTTGAGCGCGAAGTTGTTGAGGACGCGATTGCAGGTGATATCGTGCTGGTCAACGGCATTGAGGATATCGGCATCAGCACAACCATTTGTTCTCCTGACAAAGTAGAGGGTCTGCCGCTTCTTAAAATCGATGAGCCGACGCTCACGATGAACTTCATGGTGAATACAAGCCCCTTGGCAGGGCGCGAAGGCAAGTATGTGACGAGTCGTCAGATACGTGAGCGTCTGGATCGTGAGCTCAAGTCTAATATGGCGTTGCGTGTACGTGAGACCGACGACGACACGGTGTTTGAAGTGTCTGGTCGTGGCGAACTACATTTGACGATTCTGATTGAGACGATGCGTCGCGAAGGCTACGAGATGGCAGTATCGCGTCCTCGTGTGGTGTTCAAAGAAGAAAATGGCGTCAAGCTTGAGCCCTATGAGAACTTGAGTATTGATCTTGAAGACAATACGCAGGGTGGCGTGATGGAAGAGCTTGGTATGCGTAAAGCAGAACTGCTCGATATGGTCAGCGATGGTCGCGGTCGTACGCGTCTCGAGTATCGCGTGCCCGCCCGCGGACTGATTGGTTTTCAGGGCGACTTCATGACCATGACGCGCGGTAATGGGTTGATGAGCCATACTTTTGATGCGTATGGCCCCGTCAAAGACGGCCTGCTTGGCGAGCGTCGCAATGGCGTATTAATTAGCCAAGACGATGGCGCTGCTGTGGCCTATGCGCTGTGGAAATTGCAAGATCGCGGTCGTATGTTTGTGTCGCACAATGATCCAGTCTACGAAGGCATGATCATTGGTATCCACAGCCGCGATAACGATTTGGTCGTGAATCCGATCAAGGGCAAGCAGTTGACCAACGTTCGCGCCTCAGGCACGGATGAGGCTGTTCGCTTGGTTCCGCCCGTCGATTGCAGTTTGGAGTATGCCGTTGAGTTCATCAGCGACGATGAGCTTGTGGAAGTCACCCCCAAGAGCATCCGTTTGCGCAAGCGCTACCTGAAAGAGCACGAGCGCAAGAAGATGTCTAGGGAAGGCGCTTAACGAGTTAAGCGCTGGGTTCCCTGGCGCTTAAATTCCACCCAAACAGACGTACTTCATTTCCATGAAGTCGTCCATGCCATAGACAGACCCTTCGCGGCCAAGCCCTGACTGCTTGACGCCGCCGAAGGGAGCCATTTCGTTTGAGATTAAGCCGGTATTGACACCGACCATCCCGTACTCAAGCGCTTCGGCGACCCGAAAGATTCTGCCGATGTCTCGGCTATAGAAGTACGAAGCTAAACCGTAGTCTGTGTTGTTCGCCAAGCGAATGACTTCAGCCTCATCTGTGAATTTGACGACGGGTGCGACCGGTCCGAAAGTCTCTTCACGCATGCACAACATATCTTCATTGATATTGGCCAGCACAGTCGGTTGATAGAATCTACCACCACGACTATGTGCAGCCCCGCCGGTGACTACCTTCGCACCTTTTGCAATCGCGTCTGCTACATGCTCTTGCACTTTAGCGATTGCGGCATCGTCTATGAGTGGACCTGTGGTCACTTTGTCTTCAAAGCCTTCTCCGACAGAGAGCGTGCCTGATACACGTGCAGCAAGCTTTTCAACGAAGCTGTCATAGACTTTCGCATGAACGTAAAAGCGATTGGTACAAACGCAGGTTTGGCCAGCGTTGCGATACTTTGAAATCATCGCGCCATCGATGGCTGCATCGAGATCCGCGTCTTCAAAGACGATGAAGGGTGCGTGTCCGCCAAGTTCCAGAGACATTTTTTTAATGCTTGAGGCACTTTGTTGCATCAGGATCCGGCCCACGGGTGTGGATCCTGTGAAAGTGACTTTACGAACGACAGGGCTTGCGCAAAGTATTTTGCCGATCGCGATGGAGTTATCACTGTCAGCCGTGATGATGTTCAGTACTCCCGGTGGAATACCAGCTTGCTCCGCAAGCACAGCGAGAGCCAACGCTGAGAGAGGGGTTTGCTCCGCTGGCTTGAGTACGATCGTACAACCCGCGGCAATGGCCGGCGCGACTTTGCGGGTGATCATCGCATTGGGAAAGTTCCAAGGCGTGATGGCCGCACAGACGCCGATCGGCTCGCGTAAGACCAACATACGATTGGTCGCGAGTGGAGCGGAAATCGTGTCGCCCATGACGCGTTTAGCTTGCTCGGCAAACCACTCAACAAACGAGGCTCCGTAGGCGATTTCGCCCTTCGCTTCAGCGAAGGGTTTGCCTTGTTCCAGCGTCATGATGCGGGCGAGATCGTCAGTATGAGCGATGATCAGATCGAACCATTTACGTAGGATATTGGAGCGCTCTTTAGCAGTGCGCGCACGCCATGCCGGGAACGCACGGCTTGCGGCTGCAATGGCCTGCTCAGCTTGTTTGGCGCCCAAGTTGCTCACGTGCGCAATGTTGCTGCCAGTTGCTGGATTGTCGACCGCGAACTCGGCACCATCCGGCGCGTCTACCCACTTGCCGTCGATATACGACTGTGTACGGAGTAGCTCAGGGTTATTTAATTTCATCGGGAAAACTGCGCGATCCATGGTGTGACCTATTTGAATAATTAAGAGACTGTTTTAATTTACTGCCAAGCGCGACAAGCGTGCTTGATTAAGCGCAAATGTCCATTGGGTTTATACGGGCTTATTCGGTTGTCGCTCGAGTAGATCAGGGTGCTGCGCAAAGAATATTTTGAAATGTTCAGTGATACGCGCTGGATCATCCTCAATAAAGAAGTGCATCGCGTCTAGATTGTTGACCAAGCCAGTTTGTTCGAGCTGCTGTTTGATCCAGTCCATTAAACCGCCCCAGAACGCGCGACCGACCAGAATGACGGGTGCGGTTGGGATTTTTCCAGTTTGCATGAGCGTGACCGCTTCAAACAACTCATCAAGCGTGCCGAAACCGCCTGGCAAAACGACATATCCTGCGCTATGCATGAAAAAAGTCGATTTACGCGACACAAAGTGCTGAAAAGCGAGACTTGTCGTTAAATACTCGTTGCGTTTGGATTCCTTGGGTAAGGTAATGTGCAAGCCGATGCTTGCGCCACCGGCTTCAAAGGCTCCTTTGTTGGCAGCCTCCATGATGCCGGGGCCTCCACCTGCGATAATCGTAAAGCCTGCCTTGGCTAAATGAGCGGCGATGGTTTCGCTCAGGGCAAAATAGGGTGAGTCACGTTTAATCCTTGCACTACCAAAAATGCTGATTGCGAGCCCGATCGAGGCTAAAGTCTCGGCGGCGTGCACCATCTCTGACATAATTTGGGTTGCCTGCTCAGTAATCGGCGAAACCAATTCTTTTTTGTAGCCCATGAAAA
>CAIUZV010000335.1 GCA_903903735.1 uncultured beta proteobacterium
AGGGATCAACGTAGGCCAACGCTTACGGAACGACTCTTTAAGCTTCGGCATCTCTTCTTCTGTCAGGCCACGCAAGTTTTGTCGCTTGGCCTCAAAGTGCACTTGCATAAACATGCCGAAAAAATACAGGAAGGCGGGAAAGGCAGCTGCTAGTGCAATATCTTTGTAAGGGATGTTAAGAAACTCAATCATCAAGAACGCAGCTGCGCCCATGATAGGCGGCGTAATCTGCCCGCCTGTGCTCGAGGCGGCCTCAACCGCCGCGGCGAAATGTCGCGGGTAGCCTACACGAATCATTGCCGGGATGGTCAGCGACCCCACTGTCACGGCGTTAGCGATAGAAGAGCCCGACAGCATGCCGAACATCGCCGAGCCCACAACAGAAACCTTGGCAGGCCCGCCTGCATAACGGCCGGCAACGGCCGAGGCCACATCCAGAAACAATTGGCCAAGGCCAATTCGTGTCGCGAGCACACCGAACAACACAAAGTGAAAAACATACGTCGCCACAACACCTACCGCTACACCGTATACGCCCTGACTCGTGAGGTACATATGGTTAACAATTTGCGGCCACGTATTGCCAGCGTGTTGTAGTAATCCTGGAAACGATCTGCCATACATCGCATAGGCCATAAAGGCGATCGCGATGACTGGCAGGGGCCAACCCATTGCTCGGCGCGTGCCTTCAAGCAAGCCCACCATCAAAATGGTCCCCATCACCACATCAAGCGTCGAGGGGTTTCCGACCTTAAAGGCAAGGTCTTCAAAAATGTACGGGATGTATAAAACCGTCAAAGCCAAGGCAACAGCAACAATCCAGTCAAAGAGCGGCACCCCACCCGGTGCAAGCCACGTCGACTTCGGTGTGCGGTTGTAGGCGCTCTTGTTAAATCCAAAGACCAAGAAAATCAGACTCAATACAAACGCCAAATGCACACCTCGGTGCGTTGACTCTCTGAGCAAACCAAAGCCCGCGGTGTAATAGTGAAACACGGACAAGGAAACCAACAAGATAGACACAATCCAGGCGGCAACCGGCGTGACGGGTCGAAACCGAATGTCCGGATCAAATTTTTCCGTTAGTGCCTGTGCTTTGGCTTCATCAATTTGCATACAAACTCTCTTTAAATGTTAAGGGCGGTATCACGCTCGCGCGATCACCGCCCTACGATCTACACATTCTTCTCTACACAGCGCACCGTTGTGCCTGCGCTGAACATCAAGTTACTTCAACAAACCCATCTCTTTATAAAACTTCTCTGCCCCTGGATGAAAAGGGATCCCTGCGCCAACCACTGCATTGGCTGGAGTGATGAACTTGCCTTTGGCATGACCAGCTGCGAGTGTCTTTTGAGCGGCGTCAGAGTAAACAGCTTTAACAATTTGATACACAACCGACTCTGGCTGCTTGGCGGACGTTACCCACTGTGCGTTCACCGAGATCGTCTTCACTTCGCCGATACCTTGGTAAGTACCTCCTGCAATGGTGTCTGGCGTGAAGAACCGCTGCTGACTGAGCAGCTTATCGATCTGTGGGCCAACGATCGGCACCAACTCCACACCGCCTGCTCCCGTCGCCAATTCTGCGATGGCTGCAATCGGCGCTCCGCCCACGACAAAGAAAGCATCCAGTCCGCCGTCTTTCATTTTCTCGCCAGCTTGACTGTGCTTCAGGTATTCGGCCTTCACATCCTTGTCCGTCATGCCATAAGCGCCCATAATCAAACGGACGTCGACCAAGGTTCCCGACCCAGGCTCATCCATCGACACGCGTTTGCCACGCAGATCAGCGACGGATTTGATTCCCGAACCCTTTTTAACCACCAGGTGAATGCTTTCTGGATAAAGCGTACCGATCAGGCGCAGATCAGCGGCCTTGGGCTTACCTTCGAATGTGCCCGTTCCGCTAAACGCCCAAAAGGCGACGTCTGACTGACTAAATCCAGACTCAAGGGAACCGCCCACGATGCCGTTTACGTTTGCGACCGAGCCGTTTGTTGCCACCGCCGACGCAACAAGCTTTCCAGGCTGTGTGACTAAGTTACCAATCATGCCGCCCACTGGGTAGTATGTACCGCCTGTGCCACCGGTACCAATACGGAAAAACTGTTGCGCCTGTACGGGCGCCGCTACGGCAGCTATCACAGCAGCCGCGCTTAAAACTTTGATCCAGGATTTAAATGACATGAGTGAACTCCCTGTTAAAGACATCTAATTGTGACATAAAACTTCCTTACTGCTCTAAGCTAATTAACACTGCTCCTTCGGCCACCTGCTCCCCCACGCCAAAGTTGATGTTTTCTACGACACCATCGGCCCCAGCCACGATGGTGTGCTCCATTTTCATGGCCTCCATCACTAAAAGTGCTTGCCCACGCTTTACTTTGTCGCCCGCTTGCACCTCAATTGCGATAATTTTTCCAGGCATAGGGGCCGTTAAGCTCCCCGCGTGATCGGCCTCGGCCTGCCCAGCGCTTGCCAACGCGTCTTTCAAAAACAGCATCTCACACTTACCCATCACAAACACATCCAATCGTGCGCCTTGGCGCACAACTGTGCCGGCAAGGCGGCCATTCCCCATCGATAGCGTCAGGCGCTGCGCATACGGACTGCCCGTGGCTTGCGACACGATCTCAAGCGTTGCGCGATGCGTTGCAACGGCCAAGGTCAATTGTCCCTCGACAATCTCCATCACCACATCTTGTGTGCACTCTGCATCCTGAAAGCTCAAGGTGCGAGCGTATTTCCCATCGACACGCCAGCCATTGCGTTCAGCCCAAGGGTCCTGCGTTCCGGGCTCTTTTTCTTGTTCCAGAACAGCTGCGGCAGCAAGGAGTAACGCCTCGCGCGTTGCAGGCACAGGGGCTGGCAATAACGTTTCGCGTCGTCGTTCAATCAAGCCCGTATCTAAGTCTGCTTGGGCAAACGCCTCATCACCCATCAAGCGACTCAAGAAGGCGACGTTTGTATGCACACCAACAATTTGCGTTGCCGCTAAGGCGTGCAACATTCGGGCACGCGCCTGCTCCCTGTCTGCCCCACGCACAATGAGCTTGGCAATCATCGGGTCGTAATAGGGCGAAATCGCATCGCCCGCACGCACACCCCCATCCACCCGTATATCTGCATTCATGAACGCATCATGCCTCGGGAACTCCAGATGCATTAACCGTCCAATCGACGGCAAAAAATCCTTGTCTGCATTTTCGGCGTAGATCCGTGCTTCGATTGCATGACCGCAACGTTGCAGCTCTTGTTGGGTCTTAGGCAACCGCTCACCCGATGCCACACGCAACTGCCACTCGACCAGATCCAATCCAGTGATCATTTCTGTCACCGGATG
>CAIUZV010000336.1 GCA_903903735.1 uncultured beta proteobacterium
AATGCTGTCGTAGTTGACCGGGTTGTAGCAAAACACGCAGTGCAGGGGGCAGCGATATGTCAGCTCGGCGAGCAACCAGAAGGGTGGGTTGATAACAGGCTGAGTCATCGGCTGAGGGGATCCTATTGGATCCAGTCTTTTTCAAAGGCTGCGCGTAACATCCCTTCGATAGGGTCGCGCAAGTCAGTCTCGCCAAATGCCTGTTCGAGCTCGGCGATCAGCTGGGTAATTGTGTGGTCTCCGTCGCAGCGTTTCAGGATCTCGGCTGCGCTGAGGTTGAGTTTGACCATGCCTTCAGGATAAAGCAGTACATACGCTTGTTGTGCCTCTTCCCACTGCAAGCGAAAAAGTCTGTTGAGACGTGGGCGCTCGGGAAGCGGAGCAGGCGTGGAGTCGCTCATACCGGATAGGCTCTTTCAATGCCATCAAGCATGGACCACAAAATATCAAGCTTGAATTGCAGGATGTCGAGTGCCCGTTCTTGTTGCGCGCGTGTTGTAAAGTGGTTGAGTGTGACCTCAAGACCATGATCGACATCACGCTGGGCTAAAGGAATACGCGAGCGGAAATAATGTAAACCTGCCGACTCGATCCATGGGTAATGTGTGGGCCAAGTTGCCAGACGATCTTTATGAATTTGAGGCGCGAACATTTCTGTCAAAGAAGAACAGATTGCCTCTTGCCAGGGCTGCTGGCGTGCAAAGTTGACATAGGCGTCACAGGCAAATTTCACAGAGGGCTCGACCTCTTTAAGAGACCAGAGCGTCTCACGATCTAAACCAACCGCCAGTCCCAGGCGAGTCCACGCCTCGAGGCCTCCGCACTCTGTGTCGGTTATGTAGTCACCAAAGCCATCATGATCCAGAATTCTGGAAATCCATCTGCGGCGCGTTTCACGATCCTGACAGTTGGACAGGACTGCGGCGTCTTTGATGGGGATGATCCACTGATAGTAAAAACGATTTAACACCCAACCGCGAATCTGTTCTTTAGAACATTCGCCAGCATTCATTTTGACGTTAAAGGGGTGATGAATATGATAGCTCTGACCTTTTGCGCGGAGTTGGGCTTCGAACTCTTCACGCGTCCAGGCTGGTTTTAATGCGGTCATGGTCAGATCTCTATGTGCATGCCATCAAAGGCGATCTCAATCCCGAGCGCTTTCAGTTGCAGCGCTTGCGGTGAGTCCTCGCGAAGGATGGGATTGGTATTGTTAATGTGAATCAGAATTCGTCGCTTGGTTGAATAAGCCGCCAACGCTTCAATCATTCCACCCGGTCCAGATTGGGCCAGATGCCCCATATCGATCGCGCGCTTAGATGACAGGCCCATACCGATCATTTCATCATCGGTCCAAAACGTACCATCGACTAGTAGCACATCGGCTTGCCGCATGGCTTGCTCGACTTGTGGCTCAATCACACCAAGCCCCGGTGCATAAAACGCTTTTTTTCCGCTTGTCATGTCTGTCATGAGTAGCCCGATGTTGTCACCAGGATGAGGGTCATGACGATGGGGCGAATAGGGCGGAGCTTTACTAGAAAGTGTGATCGGCTTGAAAGCAATGCCTGTTAATTCAGGAATCCTGAAATTTTCTTGTGCAGGGCTAATCAATCGCTGTTCGACCGTGCAGTAATGAGACAGCGTCTTGACCAGCGGCAGACCCGTCGTGAGATCGTCGAAGACTTGCTGGGTGGCATAAATGGGCAGAGGCGAATTTCTTTCGCGTAGCATCATCAGACCCGTGACGTGATCCACTTGTGCGTCCATCAACACAACCGCGGCAATGCCGCTGTCACGCATCTGTCTAGCGGGTTGCAAAACAGGTGTTTGTTTGATTTGGGTTAGTACATCAGGCGACGCATTGATCAATGCCCAGTCGGGTGATCCGTTGCCAACGATAATAGAGGACTGAGTGCGCATCTGCGCGTTGATGCTGCCTTGGCGTACACCTGAGCAATTCGGGCAGTTACAGTTCCATTGAGGAAATCCCCCGCCAGCCGCGGAGCCCAATACGCGTATTTGCATCACAACTCAAAAAATA
>CAIUZV010000337.1 GCA_903903735.1 uncultured beta proteobacterium
CGTATGTGCGGTATTTTTCGTTTGGTCGCGCATTTGACGATATGCGCCGTACTGGGCCCAAGATAACGAACATCGATGTAGTAGCGGATTTCGTTGACGGCAGGGTTGATGTCGAATGGCTGATGGTTGAGTACGGCATGCAGTAACTCATGACCGGCTTTCAAAGCGACCCGACCGATTTTTTCGTTGGGGACCCTGAATACCATGCGATACAAGCCCGAGCGTATGGTTTCTCGGGTTTGACCAAAACCAGCTTCCAATCCGGCGGCTTCTAATAGCTCGATGACGATGTGCTCGAGTACGTGCCCCATCCACGTACCTTCGCGCAAGCGCAATAGAAAGCCACCCGGCACTCCAGGACTGCAGAAATGTGTGCCTAGAGAGGGTAGGACATCGAGCAAACGGTCGACAAAGCCGGGAATTCGGTTGCTCGGCCATTCTTCCAAGATGCCCAAATCGAGCCAGGCTTCCAGTACCTCGGTATAGGTCCACATATTGGGACCCTTGAGGTAGGTGATTTTTACGATCTCCAATCCCAGCGGTGAGGGAGGGGTAAGGGCGTCTTTATTGGGGGCGTTCATATAGAGCTAGGGCCGGACACAAGGTAATATAGAGGGCTTATTGGACGGGCAGGCTGACTTCGGCGACAATCCGTGTTGCTAATGAAATCAGCTAAGTCGTACCAACGTACGTAAACCGAGACTGATATTTTGCGACACCACGGAATTTCACTGCCTTAAAAACTCCAACCCATGCCGCCAAGCGCTTCATCCATTTCGGTTCCTGACTCACTCGCTGTGCAAACGGCTACGCTTCGTTCAAAGCCAGAGCTTCATGAAGGTGAGACCGTTCTTGCCACGATGGAGCCGGATCTAGACGCAGAGATGCGCTTTGTAAGCAGCCGCGTTTTACTAACCAATCAGCGAATGATAAGCGATTCAGCTGGTGGAGGGTGGATCAGCTGGACGTTGCAGCCCGGGATGAAGCTTGAGCACACCGACCATGCGGGTGTGGGTACATTGTCTTTGCACGATGCACAAAGCTGTTTGGCGCGTTGGCGATTTACCTTAGAGCAGGAAGTCGGAGCGATACGCCTGCTGCGCCAATACGAGCGCCTTGAAGCCAGCCAGTCTGGTCAGGCTATTTCCGTGGATGAGGGTGTCGCGCTGTGCCCTAGCTGCCAATCGCCGCTACCGGATGAAACAGAAGAGTGCCCAACCTGCCATCGGGAACTGCTAGAGCCGGTGTCCACGTGGGTCTTGTTTCGCCTGTGGCGTTTTGCCAAGCCCTACAAAATGCAGTTATTGCTGGGATTTTTCCTAACCCTGGCCGCGACGGCCGCGACTCTCGTGCCGCCTTACCTGTCCATGCCATTGATGGACGAGATCCTGATCCCAACCCACACTGGTGAGCAAATCGATACGCATGATGTGCTCATTTATCTGTCGGGTCTGTTGGCCGCCGCACTCACCGCGTGGATTTTGGGTTGGTGGCGAACATATTTGCTAGCGCTGGTCTCTGAGCGCATTGGCGCGCATTTGCGTACCGCGACCTTTGATCACCTAATGCAGCTCAGTCTGGAATATTTTGGTGCCAAACGTACCGGTGATCTAATCGCACGCATTGGTAATGAATCCGATCGTATCTGCGTGTTCCTTTCACTGCACGCACTCGATTTTGCTACCGACGTGCTGCTGCTGATCATGACCGCCGTGATTCTGTTTTCTATTAATCC
>CAIUZV010000338.1 GCA_903903735.1 uncultured beta proteobacterium
GAGCATTTAGTTGCTAAAGCAAACGGTGGGAGTGGCTCCAACGAGAACCTTGTCGTGTGCTGCCAAACGCTTAACGCGCTGCTGGACAGCAAGCCGCTAAAAGATAAATTCGCGATCGTTCTTCGTCAAAAAAACGGCTTTCAATGCCCGGCCAAGGCATTGAAACCAGGGAGGGAAGAGTGGCCAAAAAAGCAAGGCGCCAAATAGAGCCGTTGATACTAGATTGTTGTAGTTATACCGATCCGCTAAGTAAAATTGCCTAGCTTTTTAAAGATAGGTATTCGGAATGCAACTCCAAAATCCCGATGATCAACAGTGGCGACTACACGCTCGGTTGAATACGCTTTTGGCAGACATGCAAGGGCACTATCGGCGCAATTGGATGTCTTGGGTCACAACTTTGATGGTCCTCGTCACATTTCAAAGTGCGTTCAAAGTCGGGATCAACATCTCGGACTCTCTGCCCCAGCAGGCATTCCTCGTCACAAAGTTTGATCGCCAATTACATCGCGGTGACTACGTGAGCTTTAGGTGGCACGGCGCTGGCCCCTACGCGCCAGGGATGGAATTCCTGAAGATTGTCAAGGGTGTGCCTGGCGATACCGTGCAGTTCAGTGGCCGCGACGTTTTCGTCAACGGGCAGTACCTGGCGACCGCCAAAGAATTCAGTAAGCAAAAGCAAGCGCTTGATCTTGGGCCGAGCGGCGTAATCCCTGATGGGAAATTTTTCGTGCTTGGCCAGCACAAGGACAGTTTGGACTCTCGTTACGCGCTAACGGGTTGGATTGACCAAGGCGCCGTTCTTGGCCGCGCCTACCCGATTTTCTGAATCAGCTGCAATCTCAGTGGGCCAATACATGAGCAACTTGTTTCTCTCGACGCGCCTGCAAGGTCGCCTATTTTTCTTCGGCCTTGCGCTGAGCGCGCTCTTGCCTTTGTCGGTCACGGCCACTGTGACGGGTAAGACCAGGCAAACGGTAGGCCCCACCTATGAAATCCTGGAGCCATCAATTTACGAAGAGTTCCAGGCGGCGCTCGAAAAAAAGAAGGCTACCGGTGAGCTGGCGAAGATTGAAAAGGAGGGCAAGGAGCGTGCTGAAAACTCAATCCGTAACCCAGCCGCAGTGACCGACATGCGCATTGCAAGGGAGCGTAGGTCGTGGACCTACGACCCGAGTGTCGTGGCCACCAGTGATGTACGAGACAACAACAGCAATCTGATCGTAGCTAAGGGCACATTCGTGAGTCCACTGGATCAGGTGTCTTGGAAGCCGATGGTTTTCTTTGATCAACGAGATCCGGCGCAAGTGAGCTACGCGCAGCGCCTGCTCAAAGAGTGGGCCGGTAAGGGCAAGCCGGTGCTTGTCGGCGGCAGCTGGGTCGATCTGAACAAGGCCTGGGGGCAGCAGGTTTACTTCGATCAAAAAGGCACGCTGGTGAATCGATTCGGGATCCGTGCTGTCCCTGCGACTGTCGTGCAGCAGGGCCGCGTCTTGCTCGTGAGTGAAATCCCAACAGAAAGTAGCCGGTGATGCGCATACTCAAAGTCCTGCCGGCACTGATTTTTTCAGTCTCGTCAATGTTTGCGGCGACGTTTGCAAACGCGCAGACATGCGATGGAAAGTTCCCGAACTTCCTAACCGATATCTGCTGGTCATGTGTTGGCCCGATCAAAGTCGGTGGGACAGTAGTGTCCAACTTGAACGATCAAGATGACAACAATTCGCTGTCAGGACCGGGCTGCGCCTGTATTGATGGCCCGCAAGTCA
>CAIUZV010000339.1 GCA_903903735.1 uncultured beta proteobacterium
AAATTATCGAAGAAGAGCTTGAAAAACTACAGCGCGAGTACAACGACTTTGAAGTGATCTGGAAGAGCGAGAAAGCGGCCGTACAAGGGACGCAGTCGATTAAAGAAGAGATCGAGCGTGCCCGCGCGGAGATGGCTGAACTGCAACGTAAAGGTCAGTTCGATAAGCTCGCTGAAATTCAATACGGCAAGTTGCCGGAGCTTGAGACGCGTTTGAAAGCGGCCGAAGGTGCTGGCGCAGCGGCTGACGCGAGCGATAAGCCACGTCTGTTGCGCACACAAGTGGGTGCGGAAGAGATTGCGGAGGTCGTCTCACGTGCGACGGGTATCCCAGTGTCGAAAATGATGCAGGGTGAACGCGATAAGTTATTGCAAATGGAAGATCGTCTGCATCAGCGTGTCATTGGCCAAGATGAAGCGGTGGGTCTGGTTGCAGATGCCATCAGGCGCTCACGCGCTGGGTTGTCCGATGCCTCACGCCCGTATGGATCGTTTTTATTCCTAGGCCCCACCGGTGTGGGTAAAACCGAACTGACCCGTGCCTTGGCGGACTTTCTGTTTGATTCGGATGAGCAGCTGATTCGAATCGACATGAGCGAATTCATGGAAAAGCATTCGGTTGCACGCTTGATTGGTGCTCCGCCAGGCTATGTGGGCTACGAAGAGGGTGGCTATCTGACCGAAGCAGTGCGTCGTAAACCTTATAGCGTTATCTTGCTTGATGAGGTCGAGAAGGCGCATCCCGATGTCTTTAACGTGCTGTTGCAGGTGCTTGACGATGGGCGTCTCACGGACGGGCAAGGACGTACGGTCGATTTCCGTAACACGGTGATTGTGATGACCTCTAACCTTGGCTCGCAGCATATTCAAGCGATGGTGGGTCAGCCTTATGAAGCGATCAAAGCGGTCGTATGGGATGACTTAAAAAATCATTTCCGGCCAGAGTTCTTGAACCGCATTGATGAGGTTGTCGTGTTCCATGCTTTGGATAGTGCGCATATCGAGAAGATCGCCGGTGTGCAGATCCAGCGCCTGGCCAAACGGATGTTGCAGCAGGAGATGATATTAGAGGTCTCGCCTGTGGCACAAGCCGAACTTGCGCGCTCAGGCTTTGATCCGGTCTTTGGCGCAAGACCTCTCAAACGGGCTATCCAGCAGCAACTGGAAAATCCGATTGCGAAGTTGATTCTGCAAGGCAAGTTCGGGCCGCGTGATGTCGTGCCCGTAGACTGGCGAGATGGAAAGTTCGTGTTCGAACGAACTCTCCAGTAACCAAGGCCGATAACCAGCGTCGAGCAGCAGCGCTTACACAGGCTGCAGCGTCTGGTCTACCCTGAAACATCTGGCGCTATGATCTTCAGTGAGCCAGATTGTTTCAGGCAGAGCTTTTCTGCAATCGTCAGTGGCCAAGCCGCAGCGTTCCGCAAACACACACCCTGGCGGCAGATTGCTCAGGTCGGGAGGAGCGCCTGAAATGGTTTCCAGGCGCGTTCCCTTCTTGACGGAGCCATGGGCCAAGCTTTTGAGCAGGGCGCGTGTGTAGGGATGGCGAGGCGAGCGCATGAGCGTTCGTGTCGTCCCTTGCTCGACGATGCGTCCTGCATACATGACGGCAATGCGGTCAGCGACCTCAACGGCTGCGCCGATATCATGCGTCACAAACACAACAGATAGACCAAGTTCGCGCTGCAATTCACGCAACAACAGCAGAATTTGAATCTGCACCGTTGCATCCAGCGCCGTGGTGGGTTCGTCTGCGAGAAGCAATTGCGGTTGACTCGCCAGCGCCAATGAAATCATGGCGCGTTGACGCATACCGCCTGACATTTCATGCGGGTACGCATCAAGACGACGTTCCGGACTTGGAATGCGTACGCGCTCAAACAGCGATAGCGCACGCGCACGCGCCTGCTCCTTGCTAATGTTCTCGTGCCGCAGGATGGCTTCGATGATCTGTTCGCCCACTGTATAAACCGGGTCAAGTGCAAGCAGCGGCTCCTGGAAGATCATCGAGGCCACTTTTCCACGAAAAGCCGACAACTCGGAATCCGAAAGCTTCACGACGTCTTGGTCTCCTACCAAGATTTGTCCTTCCAGTACTGAGCGAGACGGATTGTGTAGTCGCAGAATAGAGCGCAGCGTGACGCTTTTTCCTGAGCCGGATTCACCGATCAGCGCAACCACTTCACCCCGTTTCACTTTTAAATTGACGCCGGACACCGCACGCACAGGCTTACGACCGCCGGTGAATGTCACCGTGAGGTCACGGATGTCCACGAATGTTTTTTCGTCGTTCATGCGACCTCCTGTGCAGCGCTCGGCGCATCGGTGTGTCCACTGCCTGCCACATGCATGAGGCAAGCAACACCATGTCCAGCGGTATCGGAGACGAGGGCAGGCATCGTCTGTGAACAGATCGCTTGTGCGTGCACGCAGCGAGTGTGAAAGCGACAGCCCGAAGGGGGGTTGATGGGATTGGGCGGATCCCCCGACAGCGGCGGTTCTTCCGTTCGGTTGTCTGGATCCATCGACGGAACCGAGGAGAGCAAGGCACGCGTGTAGGGGTGCTTGGGCTGTTTGAACAGGGTTTCGCAATCGCCGATTTCAACAATTTGACCGAGATACATCACCATCACGCGATCGGAGATATAGCGCACAACGTTCAGGTCGTGACTGATGAAGACGTAAGTGAGTCCAAAATCTTCTTTCAAATCCAGGAGCAAATTAAGTACTTGCGCTTCGACGGACTTATCCAGTGCCGATACCGCTTCATCGAGGATGATGAGGCGTGGTTGCAGAGCCAGTGCACGCGCGATATTGACGCGTTGCCGTTGGCCGCCAGACAATTCATGTGGATAGCGCTCCGCGAAGCGATTGGGATCTAACCCGACGCGTCTTAAGAGGTCGCGCGCGCGTTCGACTGCATCCTCTTTGGACACGCCGTGCACTTGTGGCGCGAAAGCAACCGAGTCCTCGATGGTAAGGCGAGGGTTCAAGGACGCATAACTGTCCTGAAACACCATTTGCGCTTGTCGTCGAAACTCTTTGAGCGACAGGTCGCGTCCGCCAACGGAGTGTCCGTCAAAGATGATGTCACCATGATCGGGTGGGGTCAAGTTCATCAAGAGCCTGGCGGTTGTCGATTTCCCACAGCCAGATTCACCTACCACGCCCAGTGTTTCACCTTGTCGCACGAGAAAGTCGATATCGTCTACGGCGCGCACAACACCACCGCCTCGGCCAAACACATCTTTCTTCAAGGCGAAGTGTTTGATCAGATTTTTGACCATCAATAGAGGCTGTGCCGAACCAGGAGCGGGTTCCTTCTTCACTGTCGTATCCATCAGTTTTTGATCTCCATGGCCGTACGCAACCCATCAGAGACCAGATTGAACGCGATTGACGTGATGAAGATCATGACGCCTGGTAGTGCGGCGATCCAAGGTTGGACATAAATCGCTGTCCGTAATGTATTAAGCATGAGGCCCCATTCTGGCTCTGGCGGCTTCACACCTAGCCCGAGAAAGCTTAAGCCCGACGCCAAAATCATTGAGACCGCAATCAAACTCGTTGCATAGACAAAGATGGGGCCAAGCACGTTACCCAAGACGTGTACACGCACAATCGTGAAGGCGTTTGCGCCAGAGGCGCGTGCCGCATCCACAAAGTCACGACCCCGAATTTGCGTCGTGACACTCTCGGCGACGCGTGCGATCGGCGGAATAAACACAATGGTCAAGGAGATCAGTGAATTGGTAATGCCCGCACCCAATACACCTGACAAGGCGATTGCCAGCAGAACGGAGGGGAAGGCATAAAACACGTCAATGGTGCGCATAATGACGGTGTTGAGCGTGCCACCTGCGTAGCCCGCAATCAGCCCAATGACTGAGCCAATACAGAAGGCTAAGATCACTGGCGTAATCCCCATAAACAGGGACAGCTTGGTGCCCACAATGAGTCGCGTCAACATGTCGCGACCGAGTTCATCCGTACCCAATAAATGACCTGGGAAACCGATTGGCTTGAGTCGCTTCATGATCGATGAGGCAAACGGGTCATAGGGCGCAATCCAAGGCCCGCAGATCGCCATAATCAGCAAGAGCAAGATAATGAAGCCAGCGAACATCGCTAGCTTGTCCCGCATAAAACGTTGGCCGACATTACGCCAGTAGCCGGTGGATTTCTCCGTCACAACGGCTGGTACTTTAGTCGGGTCGACAGTGATGTTCAACATTTCAGATTCCCTGTTTGATTAGCTACGCGCGATCCGAGGATCGAGCAGGGTTTGAATGATGTCGACGATCATATTCAGTACAACAAAAAACATGGCAAGGACAAGAATGGTTCCCTGCAGCAGCGGTAGATCACGCTGAAAAATTGCCGAGTTCAACAGAAATCCAGTGCCAGGCCAAGAGAACACCGTTTCAATGAGAATCGATCCCCCAAGTAAATAACCAAGTTGCAACCCCATCACGGCTAGTGCCGTTGGCGCGGCGTTCTTGACGACGTGAATGAAGATGCCGAAGTTGGTTAAGCCTTTTGCGCGCAAACCTACGATGAACTCCTGGGCGAGGATATCGGCCACCAGTGCACGAACCGTACGCGCAATAATCCCCATGGGAATGACGCTCATGGTGACGGCTGGCAGGATGAGGTGCTTCATGTGCTCAAGGTTCCAGACCCAGTCTGCTGAGCCACCAGGACCCGCACCGCTTGGGGGTAGCCACATCAGCGTCGAACTGAAGATGATCACAAAGACCATGCCCAACCAGTAGTGGGGCACGCTCACGCCTAAGACCGAGGTTAAGGAGGCGGCTTTGTCGATCCAAGAGTTTTGAAAATAGCCTGCAACAAAGCCAAACAGGGAACCAAATATAAAGCCAATGAGCGTCGCAAACACGGCGAGACGCAGGGTGTTTTTGACGGCTTTAAGCACTTCGTCGGTGACGGGTCGGCTCGAGGCGATCGAGGTCCCTAAGTCGCCTTGTAGCGCACGCACGACCCAGGAAAAAAACTGTTCTGGGTAGGAGCGGTTAAATCCGTAAAGCTCCATGAGCCTATCGCGCAAGTCTTGCGAGGCATCAGGTGGAAGAATCGCCATCAAGGGGTCGCCAGGTGCCAGGTGCACCAAAGAAAAACAGACAAGCGCGACACCAAGCATGATCGGCATGGTGTAAATCAGACGCCTCAGTAAAAAGCTCAACATTAGAGGTGTGTCTCAAGAAAATTGAATCGGAATAGGCATTAAATCTCAACAACAAAAAAGCACGCCGTACCAAGAGGTACGGCGTGCTTCGTAACAATTACTGCAGGTTCATCGTGGCGATGTCGATAAACCAGTTTTGTGGCTGTACGACACCTGTCACTTTCTTGCTCATGGCACGTGGACCGACGTCGTGTGCAATCCAGACGAACGGCGCGTCGTCAACAATACGCGTGTGCAGTTTAGCGAGCGCTGCGTCACGTTGCTTGTCGTCGAACGTCGTACGGGCTGCCACCACTAAAGCCTCAACTTCTGGGCTGGCATAGTAGCCCCAGTTGTTTGACACAGGTGGGAAGGTGCCCTTACTGCTGAAACGCACCATGCCGAAGAATGGATCCATCGCCGAGAAGCTGACGTTGGTTGCCGTTGCACCGTTTGCAGAAGGATCTTTTGCGCCCTTGCGCCAGTTAGTGAAGAGCGTGTTCCACTCGATCACATCAAACGCAACATCAAAGAAGCACTTCTTGAGTGACTGTTGAACGAATTCGTTCATGGGCAGAGGCTGCATTTGACCCGAACCGGAAGCCGAGATCTGAATCTTGACTTTCAAGGGCTTGGCTGCAGAGAAACCTGCATCAGTCATCAACTTCTGTGAAGCGGCCACGTCGTACTTGATGTCAAACGAAGGCGAACCAAACCAAGGATGTCCTGGTGCCATGGTGCCCTTTGGAATACCCATCAAACCACCGAGGAGTGTCTTCAGACCTTCGCGATCGACGCAGAGGTTGGCGGCTTGACGCACGCGCTTGTCGAGCCATGGTGAGCCTTCAGCAAAAGACAACTGCCAAGGCCAGACGTGTGGTTGTGGGTTGCTGTAAATGTTGAAACCACGTTGTCTGATCTGGGGCAAGGCATCCGGAGCAGGCGCTTCGATCCAGTCGACTTGGCCAGACAGCAGCGCTGCCGTGCGGGCGTTTGCTTCAGGAATAGGCAACAACACCACGCGGTCTATTTTGGCCTTGCGCTTGTCATCCCAATAGTCTTTATTAGCCACCATCTCCATGCGCTCGCGTGGAACGAAGCGAGACATCTTAAATGGGCCGCTACCCGAGGCGTCGGCGGCAAAGGCAGCCCACGCTTGCTTGGCGCGTTCAGCAGGTGCTGCAACCGAAGCAGGAACCGCCTTAAGCTTTGCATTCCAGTGTGCTGGCGATGCAATGAACAAGTTGGTCAGGTTAATTGGCAAGAAGGCATCTGGCTCGCTGGTGGTGAGCTCGACGGTCATGTCGTCGATTTTCTTTGCGCTACGCAGTGTTGGCATACGCGAGGCAGTGACACCGACTTGTGAGGCGTCAAAGTGCGGGGCATCTTTATCAAGAACTTTTTGTACGTTCCAGACGATGGCATCGGCATTGACGGCCGAGCCGTCGTGAAACTTAACGCCTGGGCGCAGCTTGAACACCCATTTTGTCTTGTCGTTCGCGTCGACGGCCCAAGACGTGGCCAGGCCAGGAATCACAGTGCTGGGTGCGTCCGCCTTAGTGAGGTCCCATTGTGTCAGGGCATCGTACATGGGGATGCCGGTAAACCGGTTGCCCTCGAAGCCTTGGTCTGGCTGACCGAGCGTACGTGGAATGTCTGCCGCGGTCATGCCAATACGCAAGACTTTTTCCTGCGCCGAGGCTGGCATCGCAGAGGCGACCGCAAGTGCTGCGGTGAGCACGGTAAGCCCCAAAGGCTTGCCCATTAAACGGGATATCAATGCCGGTTGTTTCATGAGTTCTCCAGAATTACGGTTGACGCGGTTAGATATAAATATGTTGTGCAACAAAAAAACAAAACGTTTAAAAGCCAAATCTGATACTTTTATGCTGACGGCTTCTAATTGCTTGTGTAGTCCAAGTGATTTCAGCCCAGCAGCCTTACCTTAAATGCTAAGCAAAAATCGTGCCAAACCGAACTTAGGTGGCGTGGGTGTCAAACGTGCCAAGCATGATATCAAGGGAATTGCGTGCAATGGTCCATCTAACGGGATACGCTTGAACTATTTTGGTGCAGGCGATCCACTTTGATGCATGTTTATCCAATTTAGTGCACATAATCTCAACGCGTAAAGTAAACCATTCCATTCATATGAAACTACTTCTCATAAACCCTAATACCTCCTCACCGATGACGCATGCTATCGCCCAGGGTGCGCAGGCAGTGGCTGCACCAGGCACGAAAATTGTTGCGGTGCAACCAAGTTTTGGGCCGCTTTCAATCGAAGGTCACTATGACGAGGCGTTTGCCGCCGCTGGGGTAGCGGAACAACTTCGACTGGCCCAAGATTCAGGTACTGATTCCAGACCAGATGCCGTGGTCATTGCCTGTTTTGGTGATCCCGGGCTAGAAGCCGCGCGGGAGATTACGGGCGCACCGGTTCTAGGGATAGCGGAGGCAGGGTTTCACGCTGCCAGTATGCTCGCCACCGGTTTCTCGGTCGTCACGACCATGACCCGCACCTGCATCATTGCTGAAAGGCTAGTGCAGCGTTATGGTTTTGAGCATCAATGTCGGGGTGTGCATGGCACGGATATCGCCGTATTGGATCTGGAGGACGCGGGTGGCGGC
>CAIUZV010000340.1 GCA_903903735.1 uncultured beta proteobacterium
CGCCGACACGGTACGGATTTTTTCGCTGTATGGACGGGCCGAACGCATCCGTTCCTGCGCTTTGCGCATTTTGGATGCGGCGACCATCTCCATCGCCTTAGTGATTTTTTTGGTGTTCTCGACGCTCTTGATCTTGCCGCGTATCTCTTTACCTGCAGCCATTGCTATGCTCCCGGTTTGAGATCAGAACGATTTCTTGAAGTTTTCGATCGCCGATGTCAACACGGCTTCGTCTTCCTTCGAGAGTTGTTTAGTATCTTCGATACGCTTGAGTAGTTCAGCATTGCTGGTCTGCAGGAATTTATGCAGATCATGTTCAAAGCCGAGCACTTCGCGAACTTCGATATCGTCGAGGTAGCCTTTGTTAACCGCGAACAAACTAACTGCCATCAACGAAACTGTCAGTGGTGCGTATTGAGCTTGCTTGAGCAATTCAGTAACACGTGCTCCGCGATCGAGCTGCTTACGGGTTGCTTCGTCCAGATCGGAAGCAAACTGCGCAAACGCTGCCAATTCACGATACTGCGCCAAGTCGGTACGAATACCGCCAGACAAACCTTTAATAACTTTAGTTTGCGCAGCACCACCCACACGCGACACCGAAATACCGGCGTTAATCGCAGGACGAATACCCGCATTAAACAGTGAGGTCTCCAAGAAGATCTGGCCGTCAGTAATCGAAATCACGTTGGTCGGAACGAAGGCCGAAACGTCACCGGCTTGGGTTTCGATAATTGGCAATGCGGTCAATGAGCCGGTCTTGCCTTTGACTGCGCCTTTGGTGAACGCTTCAACGTAATCAGGATTGACACGCGCTGCACGCTCGAGCAAACGTGAGTGGAGATAGAACACGTCGCCAGGAAACGCTTCACGACCTGGTGGACGACGCAGCAACAAGGACACTTGACGATACGCCACCGCTTGTTTCGACAAATCGTCATAAATGATCAAGGCATCTTCGCCGCGATCACGGAAATATTCGCCCATCGCACAACCGGAATAGGCTGATACGAATTGCATCGCTGCCGACTCAGAAGCCGACGCTGCAACGATGATGGTGTAGTCGAGTGCGCCATGCTCATCGAGTGCACGCACAACGTTTTTGATCGATGACGCTTTTTGGCCGATCGCAACGTAAATACACGTTACGCCCTGACCTTTTTGATTAATGATGGTGTCGATCGCAACAGCTGTTTTACCTGTTTGACGATCGCCAATGATCAACTCACGCTGACCACGGCCGATAGGCACCATCGAGTCAATCGCTTTTAGACCAGTTTGCAGTGGCTGCGAAACGGACTGACGAGCAATCACGCCGGGCGCAATCTTTTCGATTGGCGCTTGCAGTTTTGCATTGACCGGGCCTTTGCCATCGATAGGCTGACCGAGCGCATTAACAACGCGACCGCGCAGCTCTGGTCCGATAGGCACTTCAAGAATACGACCGGTACATTTAACGGTGTCGCCTTCAGAGATGTGTTCGTACGCGCCCAAAATAACGGCGCCAACTGAATCACGCTCTAAGTTCAGCGCTAAGCCGAAGGTGTTGCCGGGGAATTCAAGCATCTCGCCCTGCATCGCGTCGGACAGACCGTGGATGCGGCAGATACCGTCAGTGACGGAGATCACAGTACCTTGATTACGAAGCTCGGCACCCGCGCCGAGGCCCTGTATCCGGCTCTTGATCAGCTCGCTGATTTCAGACGGGTTGAGTTGCATGTTAGCTCCTGATTGGTTGAGTCAGAGCTGTTGCCCCGACTCGCAATGTCAAAATTTTTTGTCGCCGCGTATCACGCCACCAAGGCGGTATGCATGCGCTC
>CAIUZV010000341.1 GCA_903903735.1 uncultured beta proteobacterium
ATTATGAAATATATAATAGGAGATAATTTAAATGGTAAGTTATAAAATGATAGTTCTTACAAAACCCGTTGCCGGACGTGAGGATGAGTACAATGAATGGTACAATGATATTCATTTAGCAGAGTTGCTATCTACTGACGGCTTTGTCGCTGCTCAGAGATTCAAGCTAGCGGGTGGACCTAATGCGCCAGCACCCTATCTTGCAATTTATGAAATAGAGAGCGAAAATTTTGCAGAGACTTTCAAATTGATCGAGCAACGGTTAGCTGAAGGTAAAATCAGTACATCATCTGCCCTCGATGTCCCGTCGGCAGTCCTCGCTGCCTATGAGCCGATCACAGCGCGAATCCTCGCTGGAGCAGTTGGCTGCCCTTAGCCGTTCGCGCGCGAGTCACAGGCGCTGACAAGCAGAAACAGTTCATCTTACTCGCGTCGCGACCGCCGCTGCACCCCGGCGGGTTATTTCATCGAGATCCAACCCAATAACCCGGTCTCGAGTACGAGTCGCCGAACAGAAGGTAGCCCCGATCGTGCCGTACCCCGGCGCGACTTCGAGGTCGGCGATTTTGATCGGGTGGGTAATGTTATAGCAGGAAGGATGCAAACGGTCTTGACCATATTGGTGCGTAATGCCTACCCTTGCACACCAATGTTGATGGTGAGTGCGTTAGTTCCATCACTTCAAGTGTATCATTTACCGGTCTGGCCATCAGCGGGATAGTCTGTGTAACCCATTTCATTCCCGACGTACGCATAATCGAAGTTGGGTTCGGCAAGTGGCGCGGCACCACGGATACGACTAACCAGGTCAGGGTTGGCAATGAAGGGGCGGCCGAAAGAAATTGCGTCTGCCAGACCTTCGGTAATAAAACGCGCCCCGGTATCTCCGTCGAAACCACCATTCTGTATGACGCCTCCACGAAACGTAGCGCGCAGGTCCTTCATCACAGGCTCGTCAGGCTCTGGCATGAAGCCAGCAGCAATTGGCTCGATCAAGTGGATGTAGGCGAGTCCGAATTCCGCTGCGAGTGCCCCAACGGCGTGTGTCAGTGCTCCGGGATTTTCATCGCCCATGCCTTTGCGTTCGCTTGTGGGACTAATCCTGAGTCCGACGCGGCCAGGGTCGACTTCGGCCGTGACTGATTGAACGATCTGCCTGAGGAAGCGCACCCTATTCTCGACCGAGCCGCCATAAGCATCGGTCCTTCGATTGGTTTTCGACTGCAGGAACTGGTCAATAATATACCCGTTGGCCCCGTGAATTTCAACGCCATCAAAGCCCGCAAGCGCTGCGTTCCGTGCCGCCAATCCATAAGCATGGATTACTTGATCGATGTCAGACTGCTGCATTTCCCTTGGCACAACATATGGTTTCATTGGCAAGAACAAACTTGTGTCCCCTGCCGGACGCGGCGCGAAAGTCTCTCCCTCGCCCGCAATCGGAGAAGGGCCGATAGGCAGTTGCCCACCAATATAGTCGGGCAGAACCAGTCGTCCCATGTGCCACAGTTGACACACGATCTTGCCACCCGCTGCATGCACTGCATCGGTGACCCGCTTCCAGCCCGCAACCATTTCATCGGACCAGATACCCGGTGCACGGTACCAGCCCATGCCAAGAGCATCGACAGCTGTGGCTTCCGAAACGATCAAACCGCAATCAGACCGTTGTGCATAATATGTTGCCATCATCTCGGTTGGCACATGACCCTCGGTTGCGCGCGCGCGCGTCAACGGGGCCATGACAATGCGGTTCGAGAGTGCAAGCAACCCAAAATCGACCGGCGTAAATAGGGATTCGATTGGCATGCGCTGTTCCTAACATTGGTGTGACGCGTTTGGCTTAGCCCAGCCACTCTGTCAAGATCGTGTGCTTGCGTATTAAAGTGCTGAGCGCATAATGCGATGTCTAGTTGGTAAGCGAAAAAGTCCTAGGCTCAGGACCTATTAAACCGCTTGCGTCGAGCATGATTG
>CAIUZV010000342.1 GCA_903903735.1 uncultured beta proteobacterium
GGTGACAGCTTAAAGCGGGATAGGAGTCCAACATGAGTAGCGTTCCAGCAGATCACGTAGCAGGTCACGGCCATGGCCACGGCCACGATCACAGTCATGGTCACGACCATGCACACGACCACGACCATCACGGTCCATCCCTACATGGTTGGCGCCGTTGGTTGTTTGCGACCAACCATAAAGACATCGGAACGATGTACCTGATTTTCTCGTTCGCGATGCTTATGCTTGGCGGCGTCTTGGCGTTGTTGCTGCGTACAGAGCTGTTTCAGCCTGGCTTGCAGTTCTTCCGCCCTGAATTGTTCAACCAATTCACGACCATGCATGGCTTGATCATGGTGTTTGGCGCCATCATGCCTGCTTTTGTTGGGTTCGCGAACTGGATGATTCCTTTGCAGATTGGTGCATCGGACATGGCCTTCGCGCGCATGAATAACTTCAGTTTCTGGCTCCTGCCAGTCGCTGGTATCTTGTTGTCGAGTTCGTTTTTTGTGCCAGGTGGTGCAACGGCGGCCGGCTGGACACTCTATGCTCCACTGACCTCACAGATGGGCCCAGGCATGGACATGGCGATTTTCGCGATGCACCTCATGGGAGCCTCTTCCATCATGGGCGCGATTAACATCGTCGTGACGATCTTGAACATGCGTGCGCCTGGCATGACCTTGATGAAGATGCCTTTGTTTTGCTGGACATGGCTGATTACCGCTTACCTACTGATTGCTGTAATGCCCGTTTTGGCGGCTGCAATCACCATGGTCTTGACGGACCGTCACTTTGGCACAGGATTCTTTAACGCAGCGGTTGGCGGTGACCCCGTTCTTTACCAGCATATTTTCTGGTTCTTCGGTCACCCCGAGGTGTACATCATGATTTTGCCGGCTTTTGGAATTGTGTCGGCAATTATCCCAGCCTTCGCGCGTAAGCAGTTGTTCGGTTACGCATCGATGGTGTATGCAACCGCATCGATCGCGATTCTCTCGTTCATTGTGTGGGCACACCACATGTTTGCGACCGGTATGCCGGTGACAGGCCAGCTGTATTTCATGTATGCGACGATGTTGATTTCTATCCCTACGGGTGTGAAAGTCTTTAACTGGGTCGCGACGATGTGGCGTGGTTCGATGACATTTGAGACACCGATGTTGTTTTCGATCGGCTTTATTTTCGTGTTTACGATCGGCGGATTTACTGGCTTGATCTTGTCAATGGCCCCAATCGATATTCAGGTGCACGATACGTATTACGTGGTCGCACACTTTCATTACGTGTTGGTCGCTGGCTCCCTGTTTGGGTTGTTTGCAGGGACCTATTACTGGCTACCCAAGTGGTCGGGATATATGTATGACGAGCGCCTGGGCAAGTGGCACTTCTGGATGAGCATGATTTCGTTCAACATCACGTTCTTCCCCATGCACTTCATGGGCTTGGCCGGGATGCCACGACGCTACGCAGACTATGCCGCGCAGTTCACTGACTTCCACCAGGTCGCAACACTTGGTGCATTCTGGTTTGGTCTGTCTCAGCTCTTATTCTTGTACATCGTGTTGAAATCATACGCAGGCAAAGGTGAGCGAGCTGCCGCTAAGCCATGGGAAGGCGCTGAAGGTTTGGAGTGGACGGTACCTTCGCCTGCACCATTCCATACATTCGAAACGCCTCCCGAGGTTAAATAGGCGATGGGGATGACACCAGAGCAACGTAAGAAAAATAGACGAGCAGGGCTGATCTTTCTGGTGCTTGTTTTAGCGGTGTTCGGGTGGACAATCAGTCGTCAGTTTTATTCGCATTTTTTCGCTTGAACATAACGGAACACGTTAAGGGATGAGCGAAGATCTCAAGCAGTTGGCGCAGCGCAAGCTGAACTTCTTTCAGACACTCAAGGCGATCGCTTGGGCAATGTTTGGAGTTAGGAAAGGCACGGGATATCAAGAGGACATTGAAAAGCTTAATCCTGTGCACTTGGTCGTTGCAGGCGTATTGTTTGGGGTATTGTTTGTGGTCAGCCTAGTCACCATCGTGGGCTTGGTATTGTCTAGTTTTAAATAATTTAACTATTCGTAGCATGGAGAACACTATGAGTGCATCCCACTCGGTCCACGGTAAAGAGGCACCTTATTATTACGTGCCGCCAGACTCCGCGCATCCTGTGCGCGCGAGCGTCTGTCTGTTGGTCGTGATGCTTGGAGCTTCTGCTTGGATCAACGGTGTGAGCCCCGCAAAGTGGGCGGTACTGGCCGGCGTGCTTGGCTTGTTTGTGGTGTTGTACTACTGGTTTGGCGACGCCATCCAGGAGTCTGAGTCCGGCCTGAATAGCCAGCGTATTGATCTCTCCTATCGTTGGAGCATGAGTTGGTTCATCTTCTCTGAGGTTATGTTTTTTGCGGCATTTTTTGGCGCGCTTTGGTACACCCGTACGATTACCTTGCCATGGCTAGGTGATTTGGATCACAAGCAATTGTTGTGGCCAGACTTTAATGCGGTATGGCCAAACCTCGGGCCAGCTGGTGTGGTTGAGTCCTTTCAAACCATGGGGCCCTTCTGGTTGCCCACGATTAACACGGCTCTGCTATTGAGCTCAGGCGTGACGCTGACGATTTCTCACCATGCGTTGCGTGAAAATCACCGTAGTAAGGCAAGCTTCTGGTTGTTTGCGACGATTGTGCTTGGCTTTGTCTTTGTGATTTGCCAGGGCTACGAGTACTACCACGCCTACGTAGACTTGAACTTAAAGTTCAACTCGGGTGTTTTCGGCTCATTGTTTTTCATGCTGACTGGGTTCCACGGCTTTCATGTGCTGTTGGGCGCAACAATGCTGACTGTGATTTGGATCCGTTTGCTCAAGGGTCATTTCACAGCAGATAACCATTTTGGTTTCGAAGGCGCCGCGTGGTATTGGCACTTTGTGGACGTCGTTTGGCTAGGACTGTATATCTTTGTGTATTGGTTCTAAGTCGCCAGTCTGACACGCTAAACAAAGAGGCCGGCTTAGCTGGCCTCTTTGTTTTTAAGGTGGTGCGTTAACGCTGAAAGCCGGTTGTTTCTATCCATCCCATCCAGTGGGAAAAAAGTAGAAACAAAAACAGAGCGACGGAAATACCTATACGCATGGTGAGTGCGTTGACAGTCTTGTTTGAAGTGCCTTTGTCTCGCATCAGATAAAACAATGCGGAACCAAGACTACCTAGAATCCCAATGAATGCAATGATCACAAAGATACGCATTAAAGTCCCCAGATAAAAAGGAATTATCGCAGACATGCAACACCCCCCGTCAAATAGGCTCACTTTGCTTGCGTTGCTGCTGCTTGGGATAGTGGTGCTTGTGTGCGGTTCGCTTGGACGATGGCAGTTAAGCCGTGCCGATGAGCGACGCGTCATTAGCGCCGAGATTGAGCGAGGCCGTCAGGCAGCGCCGCTCGAGATACTCCCCAACATGACCGCAGAGTCGGTTCAGCCCTGGCGATCCGCATCGGCAGCAGGGGAGTGGGCGGGACAGTTCAGCGTGCTGCTGGACAACCGTAATTTGGACGGACGTCCGGGATTATGGCTGGCGACGCCCTTGGTCCTGGAGGGCGGCTCGGCTGTGTTGGTCGTGCGGGGCTGGATTCCCCGCCCCATCGGAGCGCAACTGTCACCTAAAATAGAAACCTCGCCGAGTCGACAAATGGTCCAAGGCGAAATGTCGTTGCGCGTTCCTCGGCTGTTTGAGTTGTGGACTAGCAAGAAAGGAGAGGACAGTGGTTTGCCTTCGTCATGGAAGGGTATTGCTGCCCCCGAAGCGGGCTGGGTGGATACTGCTACTGTGATTCGCGTGCAAAATCTAGATCTTGTTTCGTTGGCCGAACGCACTGGGCTGAAGTTTTTGCCCTTAGTGTTGTTGCAACGTAGCCCTGCTCAAGATGGACTGGTACGTAACTGGCCCATGCCATCGTTGGATGCGGATAAGAATGTTGGGTATGCGACCCAGTGGTTTGGGTTTGCGGCGATTGCCTTGATTGCATTTTGTGTCGTGCTGTGGCGCTTTGTTCGCCATAGACGTCGACAAATTTAATAAGTGGAATGTGTGTGAATACCTCTGTGAACCCTCCAAGCCCAGTTGTTGCTAAGCCTCGTGGCCGTGGACCGTTGATTGCTATTTTTCTCATGAGCTTGGCTCCGGTTCTTGGCGCTTTACTCGTTTATTTCAATCCAAGCTTGCGACCCGAGGGCACTGCGAGCTACGGCACGCTAATCGATCCGCAGCGCCCCATTCCGAGCGTGTCGGCGTTGCCCGCAACAACATTGGATGGAAAGCCTTTCGATTTAAATTCGCTGAAAGGCAAGTGGTTATTGCTTGCCGCAGATGACGCAGCGTGCCCGGAGTCCTGCGCACGCAAGCTGTTTATTTTGCGTAACTCGCACGCGAGTCAGGGTAAGCATGTTGAGCGTTTAATGCGCATATGGTTTATTACCGATGACGCACC
>CAIUZV010000343.1 GCA_903903735.1 uncultured beta proteobacterium
AGCACCCCAGTAGATATCGATCTCTGGCGCCCAGATGTCCTCGCGACCAAAGGAAAATCCATAGGTTTTTAAACCCATTGACTCATAGGCTACATTCCCTGCGAGAACGATCAGATCTGCCCAGCTCAGTTTGTTGCCATATTTCTTTTTAATTGGCCATAGTAGGCGACGTGCCTTGTCCAAATTATCGTTATCTGGCCATGAATTTAATGGTGCAAAACGCTGGTTACCTGTTCCCGCACCACCCCGGCCATCGGCTATACGATAAGTGCCAGCAGAGTGCCAAGCCATACGGATCATCAAACCACCGTAATGACCCCAGTCAGCAGGCCACCAGTCCTGACTGTCTGTCATCAGCGCGGTCAAATCTTTTTTTAGCGCTGAGACATCAAGCTTTTTGACTTCGTCACGGTAGTTGAAACCTTTGAGCGGATTAGTTTTTGTGTCGTGCTGGTGCAAGATCTCCAGCTTCAGTGCATTCGGCCACCAAGCCATAGGCGACTTGCTTTCAGTGGTGTTGCCACCGTGCATCACGGGACACGTTCCTTGGTTTGACATAGTCAACTCCTTAATCTGCTGAGCCCTTAGATTAATGCTATTTAAACTAAAACCCTAATTGTTTTTATTGATCGCGACCATAGCGGATCCAGATATCTCGATAAATTGCTTCATCAAACTGTTGGACGGGCCTGCACAAATTGAGGTGAAGTGTCGGATGACTGTTCACATGGCAGGGGTCACAAGCTCAACCCCATTAAATAGGATTGAGCACGCCACTCGTTTGCCGATTTGCCTAATTCACTTTAATGCCGGCTTTTTCAACGACAGGTTTGTACATCGCGAGGTCACGTTTGATTTCATCACCAAACTGGACAGCCGTTGCGTTTGCCGCTTCAATTCCAGCGGCAAGCAACTTCGCTTTGACAGTAGGATCCTGCAAGACTGCGTTGATCTCTTTGTTGAGTTTGGCAACGATGGCGGCGGGTGTTTTCGCAGGAGCCATGATGCCTACCCATGAATTCAACTCGATCCCGGGGATGCCCGACTCTTTAAAGGTGGGAATATCGGGATAGGCCGTCGAGCGAGTCGCGCTTGGCACCCCAAGCGCCACCAGTGTTCCGGCTTTCAAATGTTGATTGATGGACGCAGCCGAGGCAAACGTCAAAGGAATGTGCCCCGCTAAAGCGTCGGCGACAGCAGGTGCGCCTCCTTTATAGGGCACGTGTACAAAATTCGAGTTGGATTGTTGCTTGAGCAACTCGCCTGCCAGGTGCACGATACTGGCGTTGCCGGAAGTGCCATAGGAAAGACCACCGGGAGTCGAGTTTGCCAACGCTACCAACTCTTTTAAGTTCTTTGCCTTCACGGTGGGATTTGCCGCCAAAATAATGACTGAGTTACCGATCTTGGCGATAGGTTCAAAATCCTTCAGCGTATCGAAGCCAATCTTTGAGTACGCGTGGGGGTTAATCACCAAGGTGCCGTCCAACGCTAAAAAGAGCGTATAGCCATCGGGTGCTGCAGTCGCAACTTGTTGAGCACCAATATTGCCGGAGGCGCCGGGTTTGTTTTCAACGATGACTTGTTGACCAAGTCGTTTCGATAATCCCTCTGCAACGATGCGACCACTTGTATCTGTCACGCCGCCCGGTGCGAAGGGCACGACAAGCTTAATGACCTTGCTCGGGTAAGTATCAGTCGCTTGTGCTTGCGCTTGACCACTCGTTAGCGCAATGCCTGTCATCGCGATGAGCGCGGCACAGATTTTTTTAATAGGTAAGTTTTTCTTCTTCATGGTTATCTCCTGAACAAATTGTGGGTTGATTTTTAATCGCATTACGGCTTAGTGCGTGTCGTTTTTGCAAGCTTCGTCCACGGCAGATCAGCAGGATCCGCAGCCATAGGTCCCGCCGCCTTCGCTACTAAAATATGTGACGCGATCGGTGTGAAATCTGCTCGAAAATGATTTGAGCTTTTCACGACCAACACCTTCATTGTCTCTGGGTGCACACCCAACATCCTGAAGAGTTCGCGATCAAGGAGCTGTTTTTTGCCGCTCGCTACTGCCACCAGCACGCCTTCAATTTCTAGCAAGGCGCAGGGTCCCAGCGCGATGGTCGAACCCGTCATCATCGGGCCCTTGAGAGTCACTTTTCCATCAGAGAGCGCCTTGACTTTGAAGCTACCTTGCACCGGTGGATCACTGTGTTGTCCAGTAAAGGTTGGTACCGCGGTGCCGATCGCTGTTGTGATGGAAGCACCCAAGCCGGCTTCGTGGGCCATGGTTGCTGTAGCCTTATCAAAGAGTAAGCCGAGCGCAACTTTGCCAGGCAATCTTTTGCCAGCACCTTTTTCAAGTAAGGCCCGCAGTAGGCCGGTCGTATTACTGTCCCCCCCTGCACCGGGGTTATCTTGAGTGTCTGCGATTACCACGGGTTTTTCGTTCGTCTCACCAAGCAAACAAGCGCGTTCGACGGCATCGCGCGCCGAGAGCATTTCCAAGGCCCATTGGGTGGGCTCACTTACGTTTTTGTATAGTTGCTGTACTGCTGTCTCGGCTCTATCCCCATACCCCCAAACCATCGGAGCGCACTCTTCAATGTCTGAAGCGGGGAAGGCCATACAAAAACTCAGGACGGTATCGAATTCGCGGTCGAGATCAGCGAGCTCTGCGTAGCGGGATTTTGCAGGCTCAAGCCAAGTGCTTTGTGCATTGAGTGGGATCAAGTAGGGTAGGCGGCGGTAAGTGAGCGGTTCTTTTGCACCGCGCTGTAGGCGTCGCTTCAAAAGCTTTGCGGCGAGTTCACCAGTCTTCGCCATATCGACATGCGGATAGGTGCGATACGAGACCAAGGCATCTGCCTCAGCCAACATACGATGTGTCACATTTGCGTGCAGATCTAAGCTTGCAACGATGGGAAGATTAGGTCCAACAATCGCTCGTATGCGTGCAATGAGTTCACCCTCGGTGTCATCAAGGTGTTCAGCGACTGCCGCACCGTGCAGATCAAGATAGACGGCATCAAATCCACCTTGGCGTATATCCGTCAAGATCGAATCGCTGATACGCTCAAAAGCATCCCGAGTGACATGTGCGGACGGAATCGCACCGCACCAAGAGCCAGGCATTAGTTGCCATCTTTCGAGACGTGCTACTTCCATGAAGCCAGCAATCGGTATATTCACATCGCGCAAACTATCTAGCATCGGTTGGCCTGTTATGAAGGCCGGAAATGATTCTCCACGATTGAAGGCGGCCCAGTCCGCTTTTGTAGGAGCGAAGGTGTTCGTTTCATGCTGATAACCGGCGACGTAGATTTTCAATATTGCGCTCCCAGTGGGCTGCTTAAGTTATGGTGATGTCAAATTCTAACGCCGCCCGCCGGCCATTTTGACGGCCTCCGGTTGTCGTCGTAGCGTCAGCATGCTGAGCGCGCCAAACAAGGGGCCGATCGCGAGCAGGATGAAGGCGTAGCGCCAGCCAACTACCTCGGCTGCTTGACCGATGAGCCAAATGGACCCGGCAGTGAGTAGAAAGCCTAGACTTGTCTGCATTGTTAATACCGTTCCAATCAAGCGCGGGTCAGCAAGCTCGGCAGTTGCGGCTGAAAATTGTGCGGAATCGGCGACAACGGTCATCCCCCATATCGCCGCAATCACGATGACCACTGTCGGACCGAGCTCTACAGAAAAGCCAATGAGGAGTGCGCAGCCGCCGCTCAGCAAAAGCGCGCCAATGGTTGTGAGGGTGCGACCGAAGCGATCAGCTATCAGTCCTGCGATCAGGCAACCAACGGCTCCAGCAGCCATGACAAGAAACGTGATGAGTGATATTGAAGATTGACCGAGCTGCGCTTGCATGCCAGAGGCGGGGAGCGCCCAGATAAGAAAGCTACCGAGCCACGCCCACATGGCATAGAGTTCCCACATGTGACCGAGGTAGCCGCCTTGTGCGAGGAGAATTGGCTTGTTTTGCAGCAGGGATTTGAGATCTGACCAGCGAAACGTCGTTGACTTTGCATGCTTGGGTCCAAGGCGAACAAAGTGAATGGAGATTGCAGCAACGAGCGCGCAGCCGCTAGCGAGCGACACTGGAACTTGCCAGTTAATACTTGTAAAGGCATAAAAAAGATGAGGCATCGCAGAGCCAAGTGTTACGGCTCCAACCAGAGAGCCCATCAATAGGCCCATGTTCCCTGCGGCCCAGCCAGCGGCGAGCTTCATGCCCACCGGATAGATACCCGCCATGCAGACTCCTGTGGCAAACCTCAGAATGGGGGCGGTCGGGTGATCAAGGCCATAGACTAGTAGGGCTCCATTTAGCATGGCGCCAAGTACGGCGGCAGCAGAGAAAATTGTGCGAGAGTCAAAGCGGTCGGCTAGACCAAATAGGGCGCTCGTCAGAGTCCCCGCGACAAAGCCAAGTTGAACTGCAGAGGTCAAGGCGGCAGCGGCACTGACGGAAATTTGGTCGGAGTCCAAAAGACTCGGTACGGCAGCAGAAGCAGAGAACCATAAGGCCATCGCCGCTATCTGACATACGACGATCAGAAAGATTGAGGATCTGCGTGCGCTCGCGACAATATCTGGATTGTGCAAAATTCACATACTTTAAGGCTGAAGTTTACCGAGCATACCGCTATTTTTCATGCAAAGCATCGTTTTAATGGGCTATGCTCAAAACACAAAGTCCGCCAGACTAAAAATTAACTGGACATGCCATGAACGTTGAAGTGGGAAGCTCTTTGCCGATGCAGAAATTGCGGAACATTTTATGCGGTCTTTTGTTTGTGCTGATCGCTGGCCCTGCGCTGTCGCAACAAGACTCAAAGGTCTTGCGAAGCGGGTGGTACCAATGGGATCCTTATCAGTACGAAGTGGTGAAGGGTGAACTCAAACATTTGACTGGATTGGATGTCCAGTTGCTCAAAACTATTTTTGGCAAGATGGGCTACGAACTGCAGCTTGATCCGGTAGGTTGGCGGCAGCATCAGGAAGACCTGAAAGACGGTAAACGCGATATTGCAGGTGGTGCTTTTAGAAGTAAAGAGCGCGAGGCGTATGCTTACTATTCGATCCCCTATCGTTCAGAAAAAGACATGCTGTATGTACGAAAGGAGGACCAGCAAAAGTTTGCATTTGATACCGTAGCTGAGCTCGTCAAGACGCTAGAGTCCGGCTCGTACAGGCTCGGCGTGATCGATGGCTATTTCTATGGCGTGCCGTTGATGCAATACATTAATGATCCTCGAAACGCTGCTAGGATCATCAAGGTAAAAAACGATAGAGAAAATTTCTCCAACTTGTTAGAGCACAAGATTGACGCTTTCCCTATCGATCATCTCGTTGGTGCGACCTTAGGTTGGCGCCATGGGTGGCAAAAGAAAGTTGTAGAAATGCCGAATCCTGTATTTGAGGACTCCATACACGTCTTGTTTAGCAAGCAAACGACGAGCCCCCAGCTAGTCGAGCGTTTTAATCAAACACTGCTGCAGATGCAGAGTAGCGGCGAATACAACAAAGTGATGCGCGACTATCTGCTGCCGGTGTTGCTTGGACAAACTGCCGGTCAGCCGTGGTTTTTCATCATTGATCTGATTGGCACAATCGCTTTTGCCATATCCGGATTATTGCTTGCACGTGAAGGGAAATACAGCCTGTTCGGTGCACTAGTGCTGGCTGCACTCCCCTCGATTGGTGGTGGGGTTGTGCGCGATATTCTAATCAACCGAGAGACGCTATCCGTTCTTGCGTCGCCGGTTTATTTAGTTGCAATTTTTGCGACCGTCATGTTTTTCTATCTTATTTTTCAACTAGAGGACTGGTATCGGCGTAAGAAAAAAATTGCATCTAATCAAGAGCATATGTTTATTGGTCGTATATCTAACCATGCAGCAATTGAGTTTTTTGACGCACTAGGCTTATCTACGTTCGCTGTTGTAGGTGTGATCGTTGCAGTTGAAGCTAAGATTCAGCCTTTATGGATGTGGGGGCCATTACTGGCCGCTTTAACAGGCGCCGGAGGTGGGATCTTGCGAGATGTTATTCGCGCCGATGCGGATAACCCAGGACTCAAAGGATCTTTCTACGCTGAGGTTGCGTTGATTTGGGGATTGGTGCTGTCACTTTTTCTAAACTGGTACTCGTTTCTGCCTAAGTATGAGCTGATTCATTTGACGGCGGCAGTCGTAGGTGTGATTTTAGGTGGCTTGGCAACCCGGATGGCAGTGGTGTATCTCAAAATACGCAGCCCAATGTATTGAACAATAACAATTGATTTGTAGCTTCACTTTGGATGAGCTTCGCGGATCATACTAAACCACAACAATCACAACCCGGACCAAATACCGCGGGGCTACCCAAAGCAGATAATTGCGAGCGCCATGTTGGCACTCGCTCTTTAATTTGTTCAAGCGTTGACTGATGATTTAGCCCAGAGATATGCCGCTCGTGCATGACGACTTTGCCATCAATCACAGCGTCGACCACATCGCTTGCTTTGGCATAATAAACAAATGCGGCATAGCTGCCGTAGTACGGCTGGAGATGTGCTTGGTTAATATCGATCACGATCAAGTCG
>CAIUZV010000344.1 GCA_903903735.1 uncultured beta proteobacterium
CAGCCGGGTTATGCGGGATCAGCTTGGATAACCCATCGCACAGCATGTAGGGCATATCAAGCACTCGCCCCGCATCGCGCACCACCGCTTTAGCACCTAGGGTGCCAAAGGTTGCGATCTGACTGACCGCTTCGCGACCGTACTTCGTCTTAACGTACTCAATGACACGCTCGCGATTATCCTGACAAAAATCAATATCAAAGTCGGGCATCGAGACGCGCTCTGGGTTCAGAAAGCGCTCAAAGAGCAAGTCGTAGCGGATAGGGTCTAGGTCGGTAATACCGAGCGAATAGGCAACGAGCGAACCCGCTCCAGAGCCTCGTCCTGGCCCAACGGGGACACCGTTGTTCTTCCCCCAGTTAATGAAGTCTTGAACGATCAAGAAATAACCAGGAAACCCCATATTGATGATGGTTTTGCACTCAAGGGCCAGGCGCTCGGCATAAAGCGGATAGGCCTCTTGGCGCTTGGTCGCCTCGGGGAATAACTGCAGCATGCGCCGCTCAAGCCCCAGTTCGGATAATTGAACCAGGTAATCATCAAGCGACACCCCTTCGGGAGTCGGGAAATTGGGTAGTCTCGGTTGCCCTAGCTCTAGCGTCAGGCTGCAACGTTGCGCAATGGCGACGGCATTGGCCAACGCTGACGGCACGTCTTTAAAACGCTCGTGCATCTCTGCACTGGACAACAAATACTGGTCACGGGTAAACCACCGAGGACGCCGTGGATTCGTGAGGATCTCGCCTTCCGAGATGCACACCCGGGCTTCGTGCGCTTGAAACTCAGTGGGGCCAAGAAACTGGACGGGGTGCGTCGCGACGACTGGCAAATCACATTCTGAAGCGAGCCCAAGTGCCGCATGCACGTACGCCTGATCGGCTTCGGCTTCAGTACGCTGCAGTTCAATATAAAAACTATCCGGAAATGTTTTTTTCCAGAAAAGGGCCAAAGACTTTGCTAAATCGTGATTTCCGGCCAATAGGGCTTGCCCGATATCTCCGCCTCGTGCACCTGACAAGACAATCAACCCCTGAACACCCTCAAACCACTCACGACGCATTTCTGCTCTGCCGCGGTGAGCGTTTTCAAGCCAAGCGCGCGTTAACAGTTGGCAGAGCGCCAGATATCCGGTCTGCGTGGCAACGAGAAGCAGAATACGGGTGGCTTTGTCTCGGTCTTCGTCGTTGGATAGCCAAACATCGCAGCCGACAATGGGTTTGATCCCGGAGGCGCGCGCCGCCTTGTAAAACTTGATCAACCCGAAGACATTTGAGAGGTCAGTGAGTGCAACACCGGGTTGGCCAAGCTCAGTCACTCGCTGAATCAACTCCGGAATGCGCACCGTGCCGTCCACAACCGAGAATTCGGAGTGAACGCGCAGGTGCACAAAAGGGTGTGTCTGTAGAGGGGACTGGGCTTTTTCGTGCATGGGGGGATTGTACCTTTTTCAGCCTTATCCAAACCACCCTTTATTGAGTGATACTTAGGATCCGATAGCGTCCAAAGTCATGAAATTCTCATTAATCGCCCTACCGCTGCATCGCTTCCCACGCCTTTTGTAGTCTCTTGACAGAGACGGGCATGGGTGTGCGAAGCTCTTGCGCAAATAGCGCCACGCGCAACTCCTCTAGCATCCAGTGAAACTCATCCATGCGCTTGTCTTCAGACCCTTTGAGGGCGCTGCGTGCTCGCGCGTATTGGCTCAGCATCGGCGCCATCTCCGCCATCAATTTTGCGTCGCGCGCTGGATCGGCACGCAACTTGTCGATCCTTGCGATCGCAGCCTTCAAGTAACGCGGCACATGGCCGAGTTGAGCGTAAGGAATACGCGAAACAAAATCTGACGGCACCAACTGCTGACTCTGGCTCTGCACGTCTTGATAGGTACCTGCATGCGCTTTGGCTTGCGGCAACTTACGCTGCAACGCAGCCCACTCGGTTAAGACCGCCCCCGCAAGACGCGCAACTTCCTGCGCGAGCAAACCGAGTTTGGCACGCCCTTCTTGTCTGCGAGCGTCGAAGGACTCCGCATCTGTCGGCCAGGGTTCAGCCAAACAGGCGCGCTCAACCGCACAATCAATGATCTGATCTCTCAACTTCTCTTGCGATCCCAACGGCAGGTACAACATGCTCAAGTGCGTCAGATCATGTAGATTTTTTTCAAGAAACTTGACCTGCTCGCGCAAGGCAATTTTGAATAGACGCACCAAACCGCGTTGATGTGCGTGTAACGCAACCTGCGGATCATCAAACACATCCAAGGCGCAGGTTGTGCCCCGATCAACTAACGCCGGGTAACCCACCACTGTTTGCCCTTTACGACGAATTTCCATGAGCTCAGGCAACGCGCCAAAGCTCCAGTCGGTGATCTCATCTTGCGCCAGTACATTCGCAACTGCTTGGTCACGATTGGCCAATTGCTGAAACGTTGCCTGCGCCTGCTTACCGAGCTCCGCACGGATCTGGGCTAAGTTGCGCCCGGCCGCCAGCATCCGACCATGCTCGTCGATCACTTTAAAGGCCATGAATAAGTGAGCAGGAAGTGTCTCAAGCTTGAAATCCGTTTGCAGAGGGCGAATCTTTAGTTGCGCCCACATGTCCTGGATAATGCCGTCGATCAAACTACAGCCAGGTTGATCGAGTCGCTCATACCAGCGCTCGTAGAAGCCGCTTGCGTAGTCCGGCAGCGGCACGCAATGCCGGCGGATCTTCTGTGGAAGAGATTTCAACAGCAGTTGCACCTTTTCTTTGACCATACCAGGCACGAGCCATTCGCAGCGTGCAGCATCGACCTGATTGAGGAAGTACAGCGGGATCGTCACCGTCAACCCATCTTTGGGAGAGCCGGGTTCAAAGTGGTAATCCACGCTAAGTCGCACACCCTGCCATTCAAAAGATTTAGGAAAGACTTCAGTCGTGACGCCTGCTGCCTCATGACGCATGAGTGCGTCTTTGGTCAGGAGCCAAGCATTAGCCTGTTCGGCTGATAAGCCTTTGAACCAATGCTCAAACGTCGCAGTTTGATGGATATCCGCGGGCAGCAAACGGTCGTAAAAAGCCTGAATCAAGGCGTCGTCCACCAGAATATCGGGGCGCCGGGATTGATGTTCTAACTTTTCAATCTGTGCAATCAGCTTCCGGTTCTGCGCGATAAAAGGTAAGTTGCTTTCGAGCTCTCCGGGGACAAGCGCCTGCAGAATAAAAATCTCGCGAGCGCGCTCGGGGTCCAGCGGGCCGTAGTGAATACGCCGACCGGCATAGACTGGTAGCCCGTATAGCGAGCCCTTTTCATTGGCGACGACTTGACCGAGCCTACGCTCCCAACGGGGATCGGTGTAGGAGCGCTTGATCAGATGCCCGGCTACCCGCTCAACCCAGACAGGCTCGATCTTTGCGATACAGCGGGCATAGAGCTTAGAGGTATCAACCAACTCAGCTGCCATGACCCATTTCCCAGCCTTTTTAAGCAGCTTCGAGCCAGGATGAATCCAAAAACGAATGTCGCGCGCCCCTTGGTAGTGTCCCGCTTCCTCAGACTTCAACCCTAGGTTACCCAGCAGTCCTGACATCAGCGCAAGGTGAAGCTGCTCGTGTGTCGCCTCGGTTTTATTCAGACGCCACCCTTGCTCGCCCACAAGTGCCATTAACTGGCTATGGATATCATGCCACTCGCGCAGGCGCAGCGGAGAAAGAAATTGCTGTCGTAACTGCGCCACGAGTTTGCGCTGCGAATCTTTGTGCGCCACCTGCTCGTGATACCAACGCCATAGCTTGATATACGACACAAACTCCGACTTGTCGTCCGAGAACTTAGAGTGCGCTTGCTCGGCAGCCTCGCGCGCTTGCATGGGTCGGTCTCGGGGATCTTGGACCGAGAGCGCCGAAGCAATGATCAACATCTCAGTCAAGCAGTGCTGATCACGCGCAGCAAGAATCATGCGGCCAATACGGGGGTCGACCGGAAGTTTCGCTAGCGCCTGACCCGTCGGCGTCAAGGCCTCGGGACGCTCGGCATCGGGATCCATCGCCCCCAGCTCTTGCAATAAATGATAGCCATCAGCAATCGCTCGACCACTGGGCGGATCGACAAAGGGAAAGTCCTCGATGCTATTGAGCTTCAAGGCCTTCATCCGCAAAATCACACTGGCCAGTGAGGAACGCAAAATTTCAGGGTCAGTAAAGGCCGGGCGATCTTTGAAGCTCTGCTCGTCATAGAGCCTAATGCAGACCCCCGGCCCCAAGCGGCCGCAACGCCCGGCGCGCTGATTGGCTGACGCCTGGCTAATGGGCTCCACGCGCAATTGCTCGACCTTATTGCGCCAGGAATAGCGTTTGATACGTGCCAAACCACTATCAATCACAAAACGAATACCCGGCACAGTCAGTGAAGTCTCTGCCACGTTGGTCGCTAACACCACCCTGCGCGCATTGGTGCTAGGACGAAAGATCTCCTCTTGCTCGGCCTGTGAGAGTCGTGCATACAGTGGCAGTATCTGCGTGCTGGGAGGATGATGTTTGCGTAGGGTCTCGGCCGCCTCGCGGATCTCACGCTCACCTGGCATGAACACAAGGATGTCGCCCGAACCCACACGCGCGCACTCGTCGACCGCATCAGACAGAGCGCTCATCAAATCGCGTTCTTCATCGCGGGCTTGCGTGCGCTCTGAGGGGGTGTAGCCGCTCGAGGCGCTGGGCGTCTCCGGCTCGGGCGGTTCAACCGGGCGATAGCGAATATCCACCGGATACAGCCGACCCGACACCTCAATGACGGGGGCAGGCGTGCCGCGCGCGTCGCAAAAATGCGCAGCAAAACGACTCGCATCGATCGTCGCAGAGGTAATGATGAGCTTCAGATCGCGGCGCTTGGGCAGTAATTGCCTGAGGTAACCGAGCAAAAAATCAATATTTAGGCTGCGCTCATGGGCTTCATCAATAATGATCGTGTCATAACGACGAAGCATGGGATCACGCTGCGACTCCGCAAGCAAAATCCCATCTGTCATCAACTTAATAGCAGTCTGGGCGCTGCTACGGTCTTGAAACCGCACTTGATACCCCACCCACTCCCCAAGGGGTGACTGCAATTCCTCGGCAATCCGGCTCGCCACAGAGCTGGCTGCCAATCGACGGGGTTGGGTGTGGCCAATCATCTTGGAGAGGCCGCGTCCGAGCTCAAGGCAGATTTTGGGGAGTTGGGTCGTTTTGCCGGATCCGGTTTCACCACTGACGATCACGACCTGATGCGCGGCGATTGCGGCGGCGATCTCCTGACGACGCCCACTAACCGGCAAATCCTCGGGATAGGTGATCGGAGGGGCAAGTCGTGGGGAAATGACAACGCTTTCTGGCCTTGAATCGGCTGAGCGCTTTGAATCGGGCATATTTTCGGATCCGTTGATCAGAGCATTATAAAATTTATCGCTCAAACTCACAGCCCACGAGGTTTACAACACTAGCCACCATGCCAGACTCCCTAGAACAAGAAACCGTTTCCGCTCAAGAAGCCCCAGAGTTCGCTGCCGCGCAGTTTGTCCGGTGGTTCCGTGAGGTGGCACCTTATGTACATGCATTTCGTGGCAAAACCTTTGTCGTCGCCTTTGGCGGAGAGTTGGTCCAAGCCAATGTCCTCAATACACTGGTCCAAGACTTGTCCCTACTTTCAGCCCTGGGCATCAAACTCGTCCTGGTGCACGGCTCTCGACCCCAGGTCAACGAGCAGTTGCGTCTGAAAGGCTTTAGTCAACAGTTCGATCGTGGCCGCTCCCCAATGGACGCCGATGCGCTTGAGTGCGCAAAAGAGGCCGCCGGCGAGATCCGCCTAGAC
>CAIUZV010000345.1 GCA_903903735.1 uncultured beta proteobacterium
GCGTACGCGATGTCCGGCCGGATCGAAGGGTTCTAGGCTGTAAAGTATCGGTTTGCGGTTCATATCGATATCTTATTTCACATTTCCACGGAGATACCCATGAGCGAAATTTTTGTACTGAGCGAAACGCGTGGTCGAGTCGGGCTCTTGACGCTCAATCGCCCCAAGGCGTTGAATGCCTTGAATGATCAATTGATGGACCAGTTGGGTGCGGGATTGTTGGCTTTTGAGGCAAACGACGATATTGGTTGCATCGTTATCACCGGCAGCGAAAAAGCGTTTGCGGCAGGCGCAGACATTGGAGCCATGAAGGACTGGTCCTATATGGACGTCTACAAGTCTGAGTACATTACACGTAACTGGGAAACCATCCGACGGATACGCAAGCCTGTGATTGCTGCGGTTGCCGGCTACGCCTTGGGCGGGGGCTGTGAGCTCGCAATGATGTGCGACTTCATTTTGGCAGCAGACACTGCAAAGTTTGGGCAGCCAGAAATCAAACTCGGGGTCATTCCTGGCTCAGGCGGTACGCAGCGCTTGCCTCGCGCGGTGGGTAAGGCTAAAGCGATGGAAATGGTGTTGACGGGTCGCATGATGGACGCTGTTGAGGCAGAGCGTGCTGGTCTGGTATCGCGCATCGTTGCTGCAGATCGCTTGCTTGATGATGCGATTGAGACGGCCACTATCATTGCTGGCATGTCCTTGCCCGCAACGATGATGGCCAAAGAGTCAGTGAATCGCGCCTATGAGTCCTCTCTCACTGAGGGTGTTTTGTTTGAGCGACGGGTGTTTCACTCATGCTTCGCGATGGAAGATCAAAAAGAAGGAATGGCCGCGTTCGTTGAGAAGCGTAAGGCAGTTTTTAAGCATCGGTGAGTATTCACTCTCGCGCCTGGGCCAACTAGGCTTAGGCGCATCCCTGCCTTACGGGTCTCCCCCATTAGGGTTTGCATCAAGGGATAAAAAACCGCTATACTTATTGAGTTTGTCGGCGAGTACGTTTTCAGCCAAAATTCAGGTTGATGAGGCAGTGAAGGTGTGCCGAGTGGGTGTTCAAGTACATAGCTCTGGGGGTGTCATTAATGGGTACCCATACGTCAGAGAAACTTGAGTTAACCGCAGCGGATTTAGCGCAGATTAATAAGCGCTCTCGGCTGGAGCTCGTGCAAATCGTCAAGGCACAAGCATTGCTGGGCGTAGTAGTGGCCATATTGGCTTGGTTGATAGCGGGTGTTGATGCCGGGCTATCAGCCTTAGCTGGGGCAGGTACGTACTTTGTACCGAATGGGATTTTTGCGTTGCGCTTGTATTTAGCGACGTTTCGTCCAGGGGGCTCAGGCCCGGTGTTGTTCCTGGCTGGCGAGATGTTGAAAATAGGTGCGGCGGTTGGTTTGTTGTGGTTGGTAGCCCAGGTGGGTGGTGATCGTGTTCAGTGGCTGGCGGTATTGGTCGGGCTGATCGCGGTGCTCAAAGGCTATGTGTTGTTACTGATGTTTGGGCGTACCCGAACCTAGTTTGATTTGTAGAATCTTTTACTGAATTTTTTCGAGATTTATCATGGCCGCTGCCGCCGACGCATCTCCTCAAGCCGCATATATTCAGCACCACTTGGTGCATAACAACAATATCGGCAAAAAACAGGAGTTGATCGCGAATTTTGACGTGATCAACTACGACTCAATTTTTTGGGTGCTGGTTACTGGTTTTCTGGCCATTTTGTTCATGTGGTTGGCTGCGCGCCGCGCGACGGCTGGTGTTCCAGGACGTTTTCAAGCTTTTGTTGAAATGCTCGTTGATATGGTTGATCAACAGGCTCGCAGCATTGTCCCCAGCGAAGAAACCCGCAAATTTGTTGCACCGTTGGCAATGACCGTTTTTCTCTGGATCGTGCTGATGAATGCACTGGACTTGATTCCAGTTGATTTGCCTCACGTAGTTTTTGAGGCTTTGGGCCTCGCTGGTGTCGGCGACCCACTGCACTATCACCGCATTCTGCCTACTGCAGACTTGAACGTACCGATGGGTATGTCGATGGGCGTGCTGTTGTTGATGCTCTACTACGGCATCAAGATCAAGCACCCTGGTGGTTTTGTTAAAGAGTTGTTTACGGCTCCCTTTCATGCGCACGGTTTCGCGGCCGTTTTGCTCGCGCCCGCTAACTTCCTATTGAACTTGGTCGAGTACGCTGCCAAGTCGGTATCGCTCGGAATGCGACTGTTCGGCAACATGTTCGCCGGCGAACTCGTGTTTATGTTGATCGCTTTGTTAGGCGGCGCTTGGACAGGCTTTAACGCGATGAGTATTGGACTGGGAATCGGCCACATTCTGGCGGGTTCTGTCTGGGCAATCTTTCACATTCTGATTGTGTTGTTGCAGGCGTTTATTTTCATGATGCTGACCCTTGTTTACATTGGTCAGGCTCACGAAGGGCACTAATGTTTCGCTTCTGAAGCCTCGGTTTGCTTCAGGTGCAGGCAGGTTTACTTAGCAGTGTGTAGTTAAATTTTATTTTTTAAATTTTTGATACTTAGATACTAATCAAGGAGTTTTCATGACTAACGTCGCTTTCGTTGCTCTCGCTTGCGCTTTCATTATCGGTTTGGGTGCTTTGGGCGCTTGTATCGGTATCGGCATGATGGGCGGCAAGTACCTCGAAGCTTCGGCTCGCCAGCCTGAGCTGATGAACGCCCTGCAAACCAAGATGTTCTTGTTGGCAGGTCTGATCGACGCGGCGTTCCTGATCGGTGTCGGTATTGCGATGTTGTTCGCATTCGCCAACCCCTTCCAGTAAATCGCTTGGGGGCTCGCGCCAGTTAGCGCGAGAAAAGATGCCGCGGCGGCTGTTCCGCCGTAGGCTTATAGATCCAGCTTCGAAGGCCTAATGCCTGAGAAGCTTAAGATGTAATAGGGAAACGACCGTGAATCTGAACGCGACGATCTTTTTCCAGATGATCGTGTTCTTTGTTCTAGCTTGGGTCACGATGAAGTTCATCTGGCCTCCGCTGACAAAGGCAATCGACGAGCGACGCCAAAAAATCGCTGAAGGCTTGGCTGCTGCCGAAAAAGGCAAGACAGACCTCGCACAAGCACA
>CAIUZV010000346.1 GCA_903903735.1 uncultured beta proteobacterium
GGCCCATGGATGGAACGATCAACATGGGACTCCGCCGCAAAGTTCAGCACGGCGCGTGGTTTGTGTTGGGCGAGCAGCTTGTCGACCAAGGCGCGATCACCGATATCACCTTGTACGAAGATATGCCTTGGATCTTTGGCGAGCGAAGACAGATTGTCCAGATTGCCCGCGTAGGTGAGCTTATCGAGATTGACCACTGGCTCGTCGTGTTCGGCAAGCCAGGTGTGTACAAAATTGCTGCCAATAAAGCCGGCACAGCCAGTGACAAGAATCATAGGGGTGGGTGGCGTGGTGAATACCGAAGCGGATGAAGGCAAATTGTAGGGTATTTGCTAAGCTGTAGGCCTATGCAAACACTAGATGATCTGCGAACAGGCAAGTTAAAGGGCGCGACGCGCGTGGCGCTGACGGCTGGGTTGACGCAGTTTCCGGAAGAAATCCTGGATCTTGCGGAAACGCTTGAGATCCTTGATCTGTCGGGCAACGCACTATCGACCCTGCCGGAGGACTTTACCCGCTTGCATCGCCTGCGCGTGTTGTTCATGTCGAATAACCGATTTGAGCGCATGCCAGAGGTGCTGGGACGCTGCCCAAACTTGAGCATGGTGGGGTTTCGGGCGAACGGGATGCGGGAATTACCTGCAGAATCCTTGCCCCCGAAGCTGCGGTGGCTGATTCTGACTGACAACGCGTTGGAATCGTTACCGGCAGAGCTGGGTGGGCGATCAGCCTTGCAGAAGTTAATGGTGGCGGGCAATCGCTTAAGCACGTTGCCGAAAGAGCTCAGCGCCTGTCACAACCTGCAGCTACTGCGGATCGCGGCGAACCGGTTTGAGGTGTTGCCAGAATGGTTGCTGACCTTGCCTCGGTTGTCTTGGTTAAGTTACTCGGGTAATCCGTTATGTGAAGCGCTTGAGGCTAAGGCATTGGCGCAAACACCGGTGCCACCAGTTTTATGGTCCGCTTTGCAGCTAGGACCAAAGCTTGGGGAGGGCGCCTCTGGGGTGATTTATCGGGCTGGTTTAGATCCTGCGGTGGCGGGTGTCGTTGGCGTGTCTGAACGTGAGGTCGCCGTCAAACTATTCAAGGGCGCGCTGACCAGTGATGGCTTACCCCAAAGCGAAATGGCCGCGTGCATCAGTGCTGGCGCACATCCAAATTTGATTCAGGTATTAGGTAAGTTAAGTGGCCACCCGCAAGGGACAGAAGGTTTGGTGATGTCGTTAGTGGATTCTGCTTATAAAAATTTGGCAGGCCCACCAAGTTTTGAGACGTGCACGCGGGATGTCTATGCAGATGATCTGCGGTTTAGTGTGCAAGACGTCTTGACGATCGCGAAAGGAGTGGCGGGGTTGGCAGCGCAGTTACATGCGCGCGGGCTGATGCATGGTGACTTGTATGCGCACAACACGCTATTAGGTCCTGATGGCCATGCCTTGATCGGCGATTTTGGGGCTGCGTCGTTTGTGGATGTGGCTGATCGTAAGACGGCTGAGGCACTAGAAAGGCTTGAGGTTCGAGCCTATGGGTGTTTGTTGGAGGAGTTGCTGGAGAGGGTGGAGGGCGTGGGTGGGGAAGCGATGCACCGATTGGCGGAGATGCGAGATCGCTGCTTGCAGCCCGGCACCGTGAATCGGCCGAGCTTTGTTGAAATTGAGAAAACCTTGTCTCAATCCTGAATCGGTTTCGCTACGAGTTTCATCCCTCGCGCACGGTATATGTTGTCCGTAGCCAGACGCAGCATCTCAGGATTTAGATCTTCTCGCGCCATATTGAGATATGCAGCGATGGTCTCTTCGTCCTGAAGGAACTTAGCTGCGTCGAATGTTTCACGGTTTGTACTCATGTTCATATGGCATCGGTATGTCTTCATAGGATTGTTGACTGATTCACGCTGTTTGCGTGGCATGGTCGAATTTTTGAAAAACTCGTAACAAATTCGCTTTTACTTGGCGAGCTGCTGAGCTTAACGAGTTGTCTGAAGCGATCGCGTATTCATTCCAAAGGATAGGAATGAGTTCCTGTAACTCATTGAGTAGCCCAGATGTGCTTTGGGAGAAGACATGGATGCCCAGATCAGATCGTATGATCGAGTAATCACTTTGCTCGGTACACCACACGGCGGGCAGATATAAGGGCGGGTTCGCGCGCAGCGTTGCGCCAGCCAGTGGCACTTCTTCAATGCTGACTGTTGTTGAGCTTCCAGGGTACGGACTATTACTTTCAGGCATCACATCAACCACGGGGATGGTAATTTTTCTAGAACTTGATTGCGGAAGTATAAATGGGAGTGACATTTTTTGTGCGAAATGTATGTAATGTTTTAAGGCCGCACATTATGAACAAAAAAATAGCGATCCGCGGGTCGCTATGTGATGCTTTTATCCTACCTTAAAACCCAAACAACCTCTGTGGGTTATCCGTGAGGATTTGCTTGCGGACTTTCTCGTCATTGGTCCAGCGCGCCAGCAGGTTGAAGAGTTCAACCGAGCTGTTCTCACCGAACGACAAGTGCGGGTAGTCGCTGCCCCAGATCAAGCGATCGGGTGCTGCTTTGATGAGTGCTTTCGCCATCGGGTCGGCATCTGTGAAGTTTGGCACTTTTGAC
>CAIUZV010000347.1 GCA_903903735.1 uncultured beta proteobacterium
AGATCAAGCGCCGACAGCTGTAACAGTTTGATAGACTGTTGCAGCGCAGGGGTTAATGTCAGGCTTTGGCCTAGACGAAGCTCGAGAAAATTGCGGCTCATAGGTACAATATTTTGCATGATGATCACACAAAACACCGCCGACCTGCGAAAAGACGCTTATTTACTTGGTAACACCTTGCTGCGCCTTGCGCTGCCACGGCTATTAATACGCGTCACGGTGGTGCTTACCCTCTCGGCAATCGTGCTCTTTTTAGTGCAAACAATCCTTGCACGAGGCAAATCCTGGCTTGAGTTCAGCCTGCACGTAACGGGCCTTGGCGAAATTTTAGGCAAAACTGTCGTCGACTTCGTCATGCAGTACCAAAAGTATTTTTGGTGGGCCATTGCGCTCATCCTGGTCTTGATTGCGTTCAGTCTTATCTCAGGCTGGCTCAAAGGGAGCCTAAAGCGTGGGCGTGCCGCGCTCGTGCCGATCTCTGAAACCAAGAAGCTGTGTACGGGCTTGAGTTCAGAGGCGCTTGAGGTTCTCAATTGGGTCTGGAAAGACCAAACCACACCCATCACCGTCGGTAATTTACAGGCCACTCTTTCACAAGTCCGCAGCGGCCGTGTTCGGAAAATCGCACTGGCCCGAGAGCAAAAGGCTGCCCTAGAACAGGCGCTGCAACCACAACCTGAGCCAACAACGCCTCAAACGCCACCGAAAGGTGAGGGCCAGCGTGAGCCCACGATGTTCGCGTAGCTGCACCGACTAGCTCCGCACGCAGGCCCCATTTTGGTGCCTAAATGGCTCTAAACTTGCGCTGAGCCTCATTTTGTGTTCGACTATGACTTATGAACGCAACGATCGCGAGCCATGCTCGCACCCTCGCAAACCATAAGGTCTCTTCAGGCCTGCGTTCGCTCGTGCGTGATGACTGCGTTTTAACGGCTGGCCTACTGCCGCTACTACTAGCGATCGGTTGCCGGGCCTAGGGCCCCGTGGCAGTCCGGCAACCACCCGCCACCTTGCAGTCTCCCCACCCTATTAAAATTTTCCGGTAACGGACCGTTGGCCTAGAACCAACACTAGACAGCAGTGATGTTCGCACATCGCTGCGTCATGCAAAGAAACTTGAGGACCATGATGCTTTCGAATCCAGCCACCAAATACATCCCGTTCAAGCCATTCGAGCGCGACTTTTCTGAGCGAACCTGGCCAACCAAGCGAATCACTCACCCCCCCGTGTGGATGAGCACAGATTTGCGCGATGGCAACCAGTCTCTGATCGAGCCCATGAGCGTCGAGCGCAAGCTGCGCTTTTTCAATATGCTGCTCAAAATTGGCTTTAAAGAAATCGAGGTTGGATTCCCCTCGGCATCACAAACCGACTTTGACTTTGTCCGCAAGCTTGTTGATGACAAGCTGATTCCTGATGACGTCACCATTATCGCGCTGACACAGGCAAGGCCAGAGTTGATCTCGCGCACCGTTGAATCCGCAGCGGGCGCCAAGCGCGCAATGATTCACTTGTACAACGCGTGCGCGCCAGGCTTTCGCCGCATCGTGTTCAACATGAATCGCGACGAAGTCAAACAAGTCGCGACCGAAGGCACGCAGTGCGTCATGGACAACATGGCAAAGTATCCCCAAACAGAATGGCTTTACGAATACTCGCCAGAGGTGTTCAGCACCACGGAGCCTGACTTTGCACTCGAGGTTTGTAACGCTGTCACTGAAGTCTGGAAGCCAACACCTCAGCGCAAAATTATCTATAACTTGCCTGCAACGATTGAAGCGACCACGCCCAACATGTATGCCGATCAAATCGAATACATGCACAACAATCTGAACAAGCGTGACAGCATTGTGATCAGCTTGCACCCGCATAACGACCGCGGCACGGCCGTTGCTGCAGCTGAGCTTGGCTTGATGGCTGGCGCAGATCGTGTAGAAGGTTGCTTGTTCGGCAACGGTGAGCGTACCGGCAACGTCGATATCGTCACACTCGCTTTAAATCTTTACACCCAAGGCATTCACCCCGGGTTGGACTTCTCGGACATCGACGAAGTTCGACGCTGTGTGGAGTTTTGTAATCAGCTACCTGTTCATCCACGTCACCCTTACGCTGGGGACTTAGTCTTCACCGCGTTTTCAGGTTCGCATCAGGACGCGATCAAGAAAGGTTTCGCCGTACAACAGGCAGATGCCATCTGGGAGGTCCCCTACCTGCCTATTGATCCGGCCGATCTGGGTCGCAGCTACGATGCGGTGATCCGCGTCAACAGCCAGTCCGGCAAAGGTGGTGTGTCCTACCTGCTCGAACAAGAGCATGGACTGGCCTTGCCACGTCGTCTACAAATCGAATTCAGTCGCGCAATTCAACGCGTGACCGATGAGACCGGTCGCGAAGTGACGGCTGCCGATGTCTACAACATCTTTAATACCGAATATCTGACTCAAACCAAACCCTGGTCACTGATCAAGCATCGCATTACTGGCGACCCGTCGGCCGCCGAAGGCCAACACTTCACTATCGAGGTTGAGTTCGATGTTGACGGTAAGCGTCGCGCCCTCACGGGAAAGGGCGACGGCGCAATTTCAGCTTTCGTCAATTCGTTAGGTGAGCCCGTACGGATCATGGACTACCATGAGCACGCGATTGGCACAGGAACGGATACTCGCGCTGCGTGCTACGTTGAAGTGCGTATCGGTGACGCACCCACGGGCTTCGGTGTGGGGATTGATCGCGACATTGTGACGGCTTCTTTTAAAGCCGTTCTCAGCGCACTGAATCGTCACCTGAAAAACTAATGCGTTTCAATGATCGGGCTCTCTAATAGGAGCCCGATTTTTTTACTCACCATTGCCCAAAAAAGACGCCCGCGCGTTTATGTGCATGCGTCGCACGCATGACATCTTCATCTGACATCGTGACACGCCTTTTGCGTCGTGCCATCCAATCAAACAGCTCGCTCCTGAGCTGCTCACGCGTCGCAGCATGTCCTGCATCGCGCCCCAGATCATAGAGCTCTTGCGGATCTTTTTCTAGATCAAATAACTGCTCTGGCTCATCAAGCCAATACACATAGCGCCATCGATCCGTTCGCATCGAATAGGCGCGCGACTGCTGCGGCGTTTTGTTCAACAACAATCGTGCTTGTCTAAAACTGTAGTCCAACTCTGAAAACGCCGCTTTGCGCCAAGCGGGCGACTCCCCGCGCAACAAGGGCAGTAAGCTCATTCCTTCGATCCGTTGCGAAGCGCCCTCGACACCAAGCGCCTCCAAAAAGGTCGGTACGAAGTCCACCGCTTCAACCATTCTTGCATCAACCGTGCCTCGCGTTGTATCCGCGCGGTGATCGGGGTCCATGACAATGCAAGGCACTCTCTGTATTGCATCGTAGAACAGTTCTTTTTCACCTAACCAATGATCCCCCAGAAAATCTCCGTGGTCCGATGTAAATACGATCATCGTATTCTTCATCAACCCCGCAGCTTCCATGTAATCAAACAATCTTCCCAAGTGATCATCCAGCTGGTGTATCAAGCCTTGATAGGCCGGACGTACCGTGCGAATACATTCATCACGACTGAAGTTTTGTCCTTCTTCATGCTGTCTATACGCTGCCACCACCGGGTGGGCATCAATTTTTTCCTGCTCATTACGTACAACCGGCAAACACTGCTCGGCCGTGTACATGTTGTGATACGGGGCTGGCGCCATATAAGGCCAATGCGGCTTAACGTAGCTCAGGTGTAACACCCAAGGGGAGTCGCCCTTGCTGCGCATAAAAGCCAAGGCCTGGTCTGTCATGTAGGCCGTTTCCGAGTGTGGCTCAGCGACGCGCGCGGGGAGATAGACATTCCGCATGTTCCAGCCGCTCACGACTTCGCCCTTGGCATCAACGCCCGCGATGACGTAATCGGTCCACGGATCCTCTGACACGTAACCGTGCTGCTTCAAGTACGCGGGGTAACCGCTTTCCTGCCCTGGCGGATGATGTCCATCATATCGATCGATTTCCTTAAATCCGCCTCGTCTAAGCAAGTGGGCGAGTTCGGACTGACCATCAATGCCCAATCTCTGCAAACCTGCCACATCCGGAATCACGTGCGTCTTTCCAGCCAGGACAAGATCGCGCTTAGCCCGGGCGAGGTACTCGCCTAGCGTGACCTCGCCGATTGCCAGGGGAACTCGATTCCATGTCGTCCCGTGGCTGGAGGGATAGCGACCTGTGTAATAGCTCATGCGGGATGGCCCGCACACGCCAGAGTTCACAAACGCTCGGCTAAACCGCACCCCTCGTTTAGCTAACGCATCAAGGTTCGCCGTTTTTAAATACGGGTGGCCCTCGCATCCCAGATGGTCCGCGCGGAACTGGTCGGCCATGATGAAAAGAATATTTTGTACATCGGACATGACTGACCTCGGTCGCGTTACTGTCTTTGCAGTGCGGCGATTTCCTCAGGCTCAAAGCCTGCGGCTAACCGCGCTTGCACATTGAAGGGCCCTTTGAGCTTAGGGGCGCGATACGTTGAAGCGAGCGCAGCGTATTGCGCCACCGGATCGACACCACGCTGCGCACAAAGCCATCGGTACCAATAATTTCCAATCGCCACATGTCCGATTTCTTCGCGCAAAATCAAATCAACAATCTCTGCGCCACGACGATCCCCGCCACTTGCAAGCTTATGCCTGACTGCGGGTGACGCATCCAAACCGCGCGCCTCAAGCGTACGAGGCACGAGTGCCAAACGCGCGAGCACATCCTCTTGTGTACGCTCTGCCATCTCCCACAACCCATCATGCGCAGGGAAGTCGCCATAGCAATAGCCCAAGTCGGCCAAATGCTCCGCAAGCAATCGATAGTGCTCCGACTCTTCCCGTGCCACACCAGTCCAATCGCGGTAGAACTTTTCAGGCATCCCGGAAAATCGCCATACGACATCCAAAGCGAGATTAATTGCATTGAACTCAATATGCGCGAGGGCGTGGATCAGCACTGCGCGGCCCTCGAGCGTATGCACGCTGCGGGATAAGAGTCCTGCCGGCGGAACAAAGTTTAGGGTAGGGCGTCCGGGGATATGCATAGCAAGCCCACCATGCCCTCCGAGGTCGGCCTCGATGTCGATAGGGACATTTACGTCAGCGCGTTCGAGCCACAGGGCTTTTGCGTCCCAAGACTTCTCTTGGAGTGCGGCGAGGGCAATTTGTCTAATTTCGTTCACAGGTCTTCGCTCAGCGATCCGGCGCTCTTGGTAATATGGTGATTATGTCTGATCTACTCTCTTCCGCAAACCGCCAACTACCTGCCCGCATTCCTCTGGCCGCTTTGTTACCAGGATTGCTTGGTCTAGCTCCTTTCTGGGCGCTAGCTTTATCAACCATCGTCGGGACGGGGTTAGATCCACTCATCGCGCTGACAGCACTCATCATGTACGGCGCCATCATCCTGAGCTTTGTAGGCGCCTTGTGGTGGGGGCTGGCTGTACATGCATCGGCTGAGGCCCCGCGCGGCACGCTCTTTGTCTGGAGTGTCTTTCCCGCACTGATTGGTTGGTTCGCCACACTCGCGCTGCCCGATGTCGGCCTGAGAATGCTCATGGCCGGCTTAGTCCTGCAATGGGTGCTTGACGGACTGCTTGCACGCAAGGTGCCAGGCCTCATCCCAGGCTGGATGCTTCGCTTGCGCACCATGCTAACCGGTGGCGCCGTGGGCGCCTTAGGCTTAGCGTGGTGGCAGCTCGTTTAAGCGCGTAATTGCTTAAACGGATTTCGTTTTTTTCTTGGCCTTCTTGGCCTTTTTTTCCGGCACGCCTAGCATCGTCCCTCGGCAGCTCGGTGCACCACAACGACATTCGTACTGTAGCTTGAGCTCCTTGGTTAGCTTTTCATCCTCAATGACCAGGCCATAATCGTAGTTAAGCTCTTCGCCACGCTTGATATCACGTTTAGCCATGATGTAAACGCGTTTGCCGCCTTTACCTTCTGAGCT
>CAIUZV010000348.1 GCA_903903735.1 uncultured beta proteobacterium
CCCAAACGTCGCGCATATAAAAGTAATGCACAGCGGCGATCAACGTTACTAAGCCAGACACGGTCAGTGAGGTTTTCCATTTAGCAGAGACGCGGTCTCTTTCTAAAAAGAAAAACGCAGTAGACGCGATCAACGCCATCGAGATGAGCCAAAATGAAATACCAACAAAGTCATCTTGCTTCAACACTGACGAAGAGGCCAAAGCCGGGGTGCTCGACATTCCTAACAACACACTACTGGCCAGGGCTGCTTTCCCCCGTGACCACATTGAGTTTAATTTCATGATGTCTCTTCCGATTAGATTTCTGCATAGCGAAAAATATCGCACAGTCACAGTACTCCCCCCTTTCACGTTTATGCAACCCATCTTATGCATTAACCCTACTGTGATCGTGAATCGCGCAACAACAGATTAACTAAACAATGGTTAGGTTCGTAAGCAGGGAAACAAAAGGCTAACAAATAGTTAGCCTTCAGCCACCGACATCGCTCAACACAGCGATCCCATCCGCAGCCCTCACACCCTGCCCGCGCTCCAATACAAACAGCGGATTGATTTCCGCTTCCATCAAGTGCTCACCAAGTTGGGCGACCATCTCAGAGAACGCAACAATCGCTGCGACCAGTGCCTCGACATCTGCCGGCGCGCGACCGCGATAGCCGTCTAGCAAGGGCCAGGTTTTAAGCGCCATCGCCATCTCGCGTGCGGTCTCGGGAGAAAGCCCACCGGTTTCAGGTAGTAGGCGCATGGTCGTGTCTTTCAGTAACTCTGCCGTCACACCACCCATGCCCAGCAAAATCGCTGTGCCAAGTGGATCACGGTTCATCCCCAAGATGAGCTCTGTGCCACCGGAGACCATTTCTTGGACGAGGAAGGTGTTGGGTGTGATGCCTGCACGGGCTTTGACGGTGACACGCATCGTTTCCAGGCGCTCGCCAATCTGTTGGGCATTGAGGTTAACGGCAACACCACCCATGTCAGACTTGTGCAGAATCTCTGACGAGAGGATTTTCAGGACGACGCGATTACCTAGCTTGGTCGCCGCTTGTGCAGCCTGCTCAGCATTGGTAACCACGATTTCGTTGGCGCAAGAAATCCCAAACTTGGCAAACAACTGTTTTGCTTGTGCCTCGTCCAAGGCACCCGTTGGAATCTTGTCTAGATGAACGGTGTTGTTGGCTTTTACGCGCTGAGGCTGTGCCTTCCATTGCGCAGCATGCAACATCGCACCTAGGGCAGCGCTACAACTCTCTGGTGCTGAAAACGCGGGTACGCCACCTTGTGTGAGCAAGGCGCCGATCTTTGGCGCATGGGGGCTGATGTAGGCCAAGACGGGTTTGTCTGTTGAACCCAGGCAGCTCTTGATCGCGTTGGACATCAGCTCTGGCATCGCCAACGCTGAGGCACCAACGATTACGACCAAGGCATCATAGGTTTCACGGCGCAGCAGCGAGCTAATCGCACCTTTCAACAGATCAGGCTTCAAACCAGCCAAGGTCACATCGATGGGGTTGCGATCCAAGGCGGCATGATCCCCGTCCTGTAGGGCACGCAGCTCTGCACCAGTGACGGCGTCGGGTGCGGGTGTTGCAAACCCGGAGACACCTAAGGCATCTGACACCAGCGTTCCGGCACCGCCGGTCGAAGTGAGAATCGCCACGCGATTACCGCGCAACGTGCGGCCCGTTGCCAGTGCCGCAGGGATATCTAATAACGAATCAAAATCCTCAGCGCGGATGATCCCGACTTGTTGGAATAGCGCGTCATACATCTTGTCCGCACCAGCAAGTGCACCAGTGTGCGACACAGCAGCTTTAGCACCCGCTTCAGAGCGGCCCACTTTAAAGGCAACGATGGGCTTGCCCGCTGCGGCGGCACGCAAGGCAGCTTGGCGGAATTTCTCGGCATTTCTGACGGACTCTACATATAAGGCGATGACCTTGGTTGCCTCGTCATCAATCAACCACTCGATAAAATCTGCAAGCTCAAGGTCAACTTCATTACTGGTCGAGATCAGTTTAGACAAACCAATCCCACGTGCCGCGGCACGGGACAACATCGAACCTAGAATCCCACCGCTTTGCGACACCACGCTCACAGCCCCCGACGGAAAATGATCCATCTCTAGGGCGCCCGAAGCGGACAGCACGATGCCATCGGTGATGTTAACTAGACCAATGGTGTTGGGGCCGAGAATACGCATCGTGCCTGCGGCGTCTCTAAGCTCAGCCTGGCGGCGTTTGCCGTCCTCCCCTACTTCGCCATAGCCACTGGCTAGGACGATCGCTGCGGCGCAGCCTCGTTGCGCTAACTCCCGAACTGCGTGATGCGCACGCTCAGCGCCGAGCAGCACGATACCCACATCAGGCACGGCAGGCAGCGAGGCGATATCGGGATAACAGGTCAGCCCACAGATCTCAGAAGCTTTAGGGTTGACTGGATAGATCTCCCCTTTGAAGCCATGCTTGAGCAAATAAGACACGGGTCGACCGGCCGTCTTGGCAATATCAGCCGAGGCTCCGATCACCGCAACGCGCTGTGGCCGCATCAAGCGGGAAATAACATTCATCTTGCCTCAACCTTTTTTGCTATTGGCTTCTAGAAACGCCAACACAGCATTGCGATGTTCGGTGCTGGTGTAGCAAATACCTTGTGCCTGACTGCCCTGCGCGAAGACTTGGTGCGCGGTGGACTCGTAGGACTGATTCAAAATTGTTTTGGAAAGCGCCAAGGCCGTGCCTGAACCACGGCTCAGCTCTGCCGCCCAAGCTTGCGCGTCAGCTAGCAGGTTCTCGCTTGAGGTTTTGCGGTCAAGAATGCCAAGCGACAGGGCTTCGTCTGCATCCACACGGCGACCCGTGAAGATCAACTGTTTCGCCATCGACAGGCTCACACGGCGGGGCAACAAGTACATACCACCGCCATCAGGAATGATGCCGCGATTAATGTACGACCAGGTGAAGTTTGCGTATTCGCTACCAATCAAGAAATCACACCCCAAGGCGGTATCAGCACCGAGACCGGAGGCAGAGCCGTTGACCGCAGCAATGGTTGGCTTAGGCATCGTATGCAACAGTGTTTGCGTGTGATGCACGCGCTGCTGTCTGTGCCAACCGTTAAAGGCGATCTCGCCTGTGGGTGCGCTCATGCGCTTTTCCATACCGGCGATATCGCCACCGGCGCAAAAGCCTTTGCCTGCACCGCTAATCACCAAGGCACGAATGCCTTTGTCGGCCGAGATATGCTCAAGCGCATGAATGAACTCTGAGCGCATGTCATCGCTCATCGCATTACGTTTCTCGGGACGATTAAAGATGATGGTGGCGATCGAAGACTGCACATCCATGTTGATCAGTTTGTATTCCATGACATTGCCTTATTTTTGAGCGCGCCCTTTATGAGCCTCGCGCTATCGATAAAAAATGCGTTTGCTTGGGACAGGTGACAACTCTTTTAACCAACCCACCACTGAATGGGGTTGGGTGTTGACTGTTGTTGTTATTTCTAAAGATTTAATCGAAGGGTCGCGCTTGAAGCGCTCAAGCGTGTTTAACAGAGACTGCGCAAACAGGTCTCCCTTGACTGCATATCCTAAACCGGTCAAGTGAATGTTATCGACACTGGCAAGGCCGTAGGCTGTCCAAATTGTCATCGCCCCTCTTCCCCCTGCCACGCGATACCAGTCGTAAAACAGGCAATCATTTTCAAAGGCGACGCGTCGAGCCAACTCTGCAAAGTCCCACGCGGCTGTGATGTTCTTTCTTCTGAAATTCATGTCCTGAGCGGACGTGATGAGGATCAAGGCCTGAGGATGTTTCGCCTTGACCCTTTTGATGGTCTGCACCATGATTTTTTCGAGGTCGGGTGCAATACTGTTTTTATAGACGAGATCATTGGTGCCCCAATCGAGCACGATCAAGTCCGGAGCCAACTGTGCCGACTGTTCCTCAAAGTGTGTCTGAGCGAGCAACGCACCGTAGGTGGCGCCGCCAACCCCTAGGTTGTGATACATCACACCCGGCGTCGTGTTTTCGATACTGACACCATGCACTTCAAAATAACCGCCACTATTCGGGCTTGCATTGCGGAGTTCGAACCGCAACGTGTCAGAGAGCTCAGGAAAACTCAGGGTAAGCATTTGCGAACGCGGCTGTGCACCGCCGCTCGGCACAACAACATCATGTACGAAATTACCCGACTGTACGCGTAACGTAAACGCTGTCGAGGTGGCAACATAAAAGAACTTAACGAGCTTCTTACCAGGTTCGGGAGTCGACACGAAATTCAATGTAAATGAAGCCTCTGCACCACTGGTTCTCGCGACAAAACCAGAAACGCCCAGGGGTAAGCGTGGTGTCTGTTGAATACTATTCGCTGTCGCCCATTCGCCGGTAAACGTCGACTTATAGTCATTCTGCGAATACGTTTTCGCGATCGAATACGGAAACACCATGCCGCGCCCTGCACTCCCACCTACGCTCTGGAGGCGACTGCGGGCGATCTCGGCGGCATAGCCACCCTGCACCAACGAATCACCAAAATGCGCGACCTTAAAACCTTCAGTCTTCGCAGCGGCCCACTTCTGTTGCAAGCGCTGTACCAACCGAGCATCTTTAAATTCAAAGATATTTGTCTGAGCCGTTACATAGCGATTCAGTGACTGCCCTTGCTGGGCCAAGACATCATCGACCGTACGACGCGCATAGGCTTTAGCAGAGGGATTGCCCACAAAGGTGTCAACGCGCTGGGGAACCAAGGCCTGAGTTGCCTTATCGCGCGGAGTCGTCGGTGCGGTCGCGCACGAGGCAAGCAAACATGTCGTCAACCCAAGCAAGGCTAAACGAATAAAAAATCGACGCAGTGGACGAGTAGGCATTAAGACAAACCTAAGGAGTTAAGAAGGTGTGGGCGTTGACGCGCCCTTCGCTACTATATGCCATCTAGGTAGTACCAACGACCGTCTTTAAGGGTAAAGCGACTTAATTCGTGCAAACGCGAAGCCTTACCTTGCACTCGATAACGAGCAACGAATTCCACCTCTGCGTGCTCAAGGTCGATTGTGCGATGTGCCTTAACTTCTAACCCGAGCCATTTCGTGTTGGCATCAAAATCCACCTCGGCCGGACGATGGCTAGCATCCCAAGTGTTCAACAGGTAACTCGAGCGCTGCAGCACAAAGGCCGAATAGCGCGAGCGCATCAAGCTCTCCGCATCGGGCGCTGGTACTGAATCAAAATGATCCAGATAGCGCTGACAGCAGTGTTCGAAGGACAAGCTACGCTTACCCTGCAAACGACCACAGGGACAGGCTGTGTTTTTATCGGGCGTGATCATGACAACCTTAGCGAAGGCCTTTAATCACTATCTTGCTCCACTCGTTTTACGTACCGCAAGATTTTTGCAGCCTTGCTCGAGTTTCAACTTGCATGCTTTGTCATACAACGCCAGTGCTTTTATGTTGTCTTGAGGCACACCTTCACCGTTGCTGTACATAGTACCTAAGCTGTCACAACCTTCTGCCACACTCGCATCACAGGCCTGTTGATACAACTCGCCAGCCTTGGACCTATCTTCACGCACACCATCACCGTTTTTGTACATCGCACCGAGGTTGTAACAACCCTTCGCAATACCGCGATTGCATGCTTTTTGATAGAAATCGGCTGCCTGAACTTTATCTTCACGCACGCCAGCACCGCGGCTGTAAATCACGCCTAAGCTGTAACAACCTCCAGCCACTTCGCGATCACAGGCTTTCTGATACAACGCGACGGCTTCGAGTTTATCTTCACGTACGCCTTGACCGTTGTCGTAGAGCACACCTAAGTTATAACAACCACTGGGAATACCTCCACCACAGGCCTTTTGGTAAAACTCGGCTGCTTTGCGTTTGTCTGCACGAACACCTTCACCATTGCTGTACATCACGCCTGAGTTGGAACAACCTATTGCCACCCCACCATCACACGCTTGTTGATAAAACGCGAGCGCCTTAGCTTTATCTTGGCCAACACCTTCACCGTTGTCGTACATAAAACCTAAGTTGTAACAACCTGCTGCACGACCACCGAGACAGGCCTTTTGATAAAACTCGAAGGCCTTGACTTTATCTTGACGAACGCCTTCGCCGTTGTCGTACATCGCAGCCAAGTTAAAACAACTTATTGCACGACCAGCCTCACATTCCTTTTGAAGCTCAGGAACGGCTTGCGCATAAAGCGCAGAGGAGAACGTCATTGTTGCTGCTAGGCAGAAGACATAGGCGACATAAAAAATCGACTTTTGCATCGTGTTCGTCCTTTAGTTTTACAGCAAACAAATAGCTAGGTACGCAGGGCCAACGGTAAGGCAAGCGCCCCACGTATAAACAGACAATAAAAAACCACCGATTTTTTTCGGTGGTTTGCGTGTCTACCTTGCCCCAAAGTATCCAAATCAAGACTAAGGTATTTTCTTGTTTGTGCCAAACGCAAAAATTACTTTAAGACTCTGATTTTATTGGGAAATTTGGTGGCGCATCCCTGATTCGAACAGGGGACCGGCGGATTATGATTCCCAAGCCACTTTCCTAGCGATGCTTGCATGATACTAGATTTTGTTGGTTAATACTGAATAATTCCACTATGCCACCTTGCGTGGCCGTGACCTGCTCCCCGTAAGTAGTGCCACGAAGAATTTAGTAAAGTCCACTTTATAGGTTTCAACATATTGACGGCTTCGTTGTGCAGACCTATGCAATGTATTTTGCTCAAACTGTGCTGCTCGGGGTTGATGATCGAGAGCTTAAAAAGCCACCCTTTGCCCTTTTGACATAGTAGTGTACCGGCTGTATGTTCGGGCAATTAAGCAGGTTTCATTATTAAAACTTGGATGTTGGATATTTTGATGCGCTCACTTTGTGTAACTTTTTTTATCGTCGCTCTCGCTGGCTGTGTTGCACCCGTTGTAAAAGTAACTGCGCCGCTCGATGCTCCTCAGAGCAATACTGAAGCTAGTACTCGGACGATTCAAAAGTCGGAGCTTGCTATCGTGCTACTTCACGGAAAGTGGGGTATGCCACCGGCACCACTAGTCCAACAATTTCGAGAGGCTGGCTATAAGGTCGTTTCCCCAGAAATGGGGTGGAGTCGTGAGACAGCTTATTCGATAAACTACGAGGCCTCATTGGAGCGAGTCAACGCGGAAGTCGAGTCTTTGCGGCAGCAGGGATTTAAGAAAGTCGTTCTTGGCGGCCAAAGTTTTGGTGCTAATGGTGCTTTAGCATACGCCTCCATATATTCCAATGTCGATGCACTCTTGTTGTTTGCACCGGGCCACAACCCCGACATAGACCGAAATCGCAATCCCTTTAAAGTGAATGAAGCAAAGGCTCTTATTTCTTCAGCTCAGCCAGACAAGTTGATTACCTTTACAGATTTCAATGATGGCAGTCGAACTCAAGATTTTTCAATTTCACCACAAGCTTATCTGTCTTACTTTGATCCCGATGGACTGGCTTCAATGCCTAAAACTGCAATAAATCAAAAGAAGGCAATCCCAGTTCTGGTTTTTATGGGGCGTTCCGATTTGGCAACGCGGCAAGGTACCTGGTACTTTTTTAATCGACTTCCAAAACACCCCGCCAATAAATATGTGGTCAGTGATGCTGAGCATCGTCAAGTTCCACAGGCCTCATTTCCGTCAGCACTTCAATGGGTAGAGTCTCACGTGCTGCAGTGAAGTCAGCATTACAGTCAAGCCCCATCCGTGCTGGTGTGCCTTTCCCAGATTTGGCTAAACCACCTCACTCACCCGTAAAAGCCGAGATAACTGAGCCATCACCTCGTGGCGGAGATGCCTTGGTGAGTGCCAATTTGAACCCCAAGAGAAGCCAGCACACACGCCGAATGAACCTGCAATCCAGCACTTGACGTGTTGCCGCGATTAAGGCGACAGAGATGCAACCGCATTTATCAAAACTCGTACCATAGCGGTACCATGGAAATCGAAAGCTAAAAATACAGAAATGAAAATCACCTGTGAGCCACATAAATAGAGGTTTCTTACCAAGACACGCATACAAAAAGGCCTCAGAGCATTTCTGCCTTGAGGCCATTGAATTTACTGGTGGCGCATCCCTGATTCGAACAGGGGACCTGCGGATTATGATTCCGTCGCTCTAACCGGCTGAGCTAATGCGCCATTTGGGGCGATTTTGCCTTGAAAAGGCTGATTGCTGCACACCAAAGACCAAAATTCTAGCATTTTTTTGGTGTTTCCGCTGTGAAACAAGCTCGCCTGCGTGTCAAAATAGGTCGCATGATGGGGCACCAAGACCCCGCCACAAACCGAGACAAGGGAAGCCTTTAGCAACATGAGTGAACCCATCCTGACCTATAAGCGCGAGCCCTCGGCCGCCACCCTCCAGCTGCCAACCGGTTCGACCGACTCACATGTCCATGTGTTTGGTCCCAGTAATAAGTTTCCGTACGCCGAGTCACGCGGCTTTACACCCGTCGATGCCCCGAAAGAGGCCTTGTTTGCCTGGCACAAAAAAATGGGGATTGATCGCTGTGTGATCGTCAACACCCTGCTCCACGGTTTTGATAACAGCGTCGTCGAAGACGCGATGATTGCGGCCCCAGGGCGGTACCTTGGTGTGGCGCTCGTGCAAGTCGATGTGTCCGACGCGGAGCTCAAGCGTTTAGCCTCCGTAGGATTCAGAGGTGTACGCTTTCATTTCATGCCCGGTTATAAGGTGCACGAAACACCAGAACAAATCATCGCGTTCACTAAGCGCCTTGAACCCCTAGGCATGCACATGCAATTGCAATTACATGCCCAATACGCAAAAGACTTGATGCCGCTACTCAAGCAATCGGCGGTACCAGTGGTGATGGATCACATGGGTCGTGTTGATGCAAAACTTGGGGTCGAGCAGGCGCATTTTCAGGACTTCTGCCGCTTACTTGAACTGCCTGACTTTATGGTCAAGGTCAGTGGAATTGATCGCCTTGATCCGAATCCGCCTTACCCGGATGGTGTCCCCTTTGCGCGCTACCTGATGCGCAACTACCCAGACCGCTGCGTCTGGGGTTCTGACTGGCCGCACCCTAACCATACGCACGTGCCAGACGATGGCGTCTTGGTGAGCGCGCTGGCGCAGATCGCGCCGAAGCCCGACGTCTTGCATCAACTGATGGTGAGCAACCCCATGCGTCTCTATCGCTTCTCCGCTTAAATTCATATCGTTTAAAGAAAGGATCACATCATGTCAGGTTCAGGACGTCTTGCAGGAAAAGTGGCTTTGATTTTTGGTGCAGGTTCAGTGGGTCCGGGCTGGGGTAATGGCCGCGCCACAGCGACGCGTTTTGCAGAAGAAGGTGCGCAACTTTTTGGTGTTGATCGTGAATTAGACCGCATGAAAGAAACCCTCGAACGTGTCAAAGAAGTGGGTGGCACGATGGAGACAGGTTTTTGTGATGTGACCAGCAGCCAAAGCATTTCAGATGCGGTAGATGCCTGCATGAAACACTATGGGCGGATCGATATTCTGGTGAACAACGTGGGTGGCTCTGCCGCAGGCGGTCCCGTTGAGATGGCCGAAGATGTATGGGATTCACAAGTCGACACGAACTTAAAGAGTGTGTTCCTGACCTGCAAGTACGTCTTGCCGATTATGGAAAAACAAGGTTCAGGTGCAATTGTGAACTTGGCCTCGACCTCGGGCATTCGTTGGACGGGTTCCGCACAAGTCGCCTATGCCGCCACGAAGGCGGGCGTGATTCAACTGTCGCGCGTGGTCGCTGTGCAGTACGCCAAGAAAGGTATTCGCGTCAACACAATTATCCCGGGCCAGCTGCATACACCCTTAGTTGAAAGCCGGCTCGCTGGCCAACGTGCGGGCGGTGATGTGGCAAAGCTGCTTGAGCAGCGTCAGGCGCGCATCCCCCTGCCCTTCATGGGAGACGGGCGTGATACGGCTAATGCTGCCGTCTTCCTGGCTTCGGATGAAGCGCGGTTTGTGACGGGCACCGAGATCGTGGTCGATGGCGGGATGTCGGTACGCTGCGGCTAGACACTCATTGAAAAAATAATACTGGAGCACTTCAAATGACGCACACAACAAACACTTCGTTTATGCGTCGCGGCTTACTGGCAGCGGCGCTTCTAGCTGCATCAGTAGGCGCGATGCCCGTACACGCACAGGGCAGCGGAAAATCCGTGCGCTTAATTGTGGCCTTCCCGCCCGGAGGTCCAGTCGATTTTGTGGCACGCAGTATTAGCGAAGCGCTAGGCAAAGAGCTTGGTGCAACAGTCGTAGTCGAAAGCAAAGCTGGTGGTAATGGGATCATTGCCGCAGAATATGTAGCGAAGTCACCTGCAGACGGCAGCGTATTGTGGCTGAGCAGCGCAGGTGCGGTGGCGATTAATCCAGGGCTTTACAAAAATCTGCCCTATAACCCCGTCACAGATCTGACCTCGATCTCAGTGGTGGTACGTAACGACGAACTGTTGGTCGTCAACCCCAAGAATCCCGCCACAGGCCCTGCTGATTTTGTAGAAAACGCAAAGAAGCAGCGCACGACGCTTGCGTCCTCAGGCCGCGGCAGTGTGCCGCATTTGGCGGGTGAGCTGTTGGCAGACATCACCAAAGCACAGCTCGTGGATGTGCCTTATAAAGGCGCAGCACCTGCGATCACCGATGTGATGGCGGGCCATGTGGATGGTTTCTTTGGTGATGTACCCGGTCTGATTGGGCATGTGCGCGCAGGCCGTCTAAAGCCGGTCGCAATGGCGGCTGAACAGCGCCACCCCTTGCTGCCAGATGTGAAGACCTTCAAAGAAGTGGGTATTGAGGGCGTGGACTCAGACAACTGGTATGCGCTGTTCGGGCCGAAGGGCATGTCAGCAGCAGATACTAACCGTGTAAATCAGGCCCTTAAGCGAGCACTCGACACACCAGCCGTCAAAGAGCGTTTGCTGAACTCGGGCACCCTGCCTGCTGCATCCTCGCCCGCGGAACTGCAAGCCCTCTTGCAAAAAGATATCGCAAAATGGACGCGCGTGATCCGCGAGAAGAACATCACTGCCGATTAAGCACTCATCATATCCAGACAAGTCCGCGCGATCACTTTGGTTGCGCGGCGCAAATCTTCAAGCTCTAGGCGCTCATCCGGCTGCTTGGCACGACTCTCTTCCACTGTGCGTGGGCCTGCGCCGTACAAGACCACTGGAATCCCCGCTTCGCAATACAAACGGGCATCGGCATAAAGCGGTGTGCCGCAAGCGGGGATCGCTTCACCAAACTCTTCTTTTGCGTGCTGCTGCAAGGCGGCCACAAGCTCTGTGCTGCCAGGTAGCGGCTTTAACGCACGCGCGAGCAAGATGCGCTTGGTCTCGGCAGTAATGCCGGAGATTTGTTTCCACACGGCATCGATCGCATCGCGGATACTTTGCTCGACTTGCGCAGGATCCTCTTCTGGAATCATGCGGCGATCGAGCTTGAGCACCACTTTGCCTGGGATCACGTTGGTGTTCGTACCACCCGAAATCAAACCGATGTTCAGGTAAGGATGGTTAATGCCGGGCACCGTGCTCTTGATCGACTTGTAGGTCTCGTTTAAACCATACAACGCGTTCATGATCTTGACTGCGGCTTGCAAGGCATCCACACCAGAGGTTGGCACAGCCGCATGACCCATCTTGCCATTGACCGTCACTTCAAACTGCAAGCAACCGTTGTGGGCCGTAATGATTTGATAACTAAACCCTGCGGCAATGGCCAGATCAGGCTTAGTGAGTTTGTTTTTTAGCAACCAGCCGGGGCCGAGTTCACCGCCGAACTCTTCGTCATACGTAAACTGCAGTTCGATACGACCGGTTAGGTCTGCACCGAGCGACTCCAGCGCGCGCACCGCAAAGATGTATGTTGAAAAATCGCACTTGCTTACCGCCGCAGCACGGCCGTAGATACGACCATCATGAATCTCAGCACCATAGGGTGGATAGGTCCAGCCCTCACCTGGAGGGACCACATCGCCGTGTGCATTCAAGGCTAAGGTCTTGCCACCCTGCCCATACTGGCGCTTGATAATCAAGTTCGTAATGGACTCCAGGCCTGCTTCGCGCACAATGGCCTCAGGCACAGCATGGGGCTCTGCTTGCATTCCGTAGGCTTTGACTAGCTCCGCCACATGCAAGGCATGCGGTGTGTTGTTACCGGGCGGCGTGTCGGTTGGGACTTGAATCACTTTCTGCAGGAATTTCACCTGCTCATCAAAATGTGTATCGATCCATTGATCGAGTTTGGTGTAAAGCTGAGTCTTGTTGGGTGTTGTCATGGTTAGTTGATTTCGTCGAGCAAAGCGATAAAGGCTTGGGTAGCGAGTTCCGCATCTTCTGCGGTAATGATTTCTAAGGGGTTATGGCTAATGCCACGGTTGCCACCACGCACAAACAACATCGCTTGCGGCATGATGGTGTGCAGTTTCATCGCGTCATGGCCGGCACCACTATTGAGCTTAAAGAGCGGCTGTCCAATTTTGGTGACCGCGCGTTCCCAACGGGCTTGCCAAGCAGGATCCGACGGTGCAGCACTCGCACGCATCACTTCGTTGTATTCAAACTTAACACCGCGGCGCTTGGCGATTTGCTTGGCAGCTGTCACGATATCGTTGACCAAGCCATCGCGTTGTGGGTCGGTTGGCGCACGCATATCCAGCGTGAAGACGCATTCACCCGGGATCACATTAATCGAACCGCCAGGCACTTGCATCTGGCCTACGGTGGCAACGCTCCCCTCTTGGGCTTTGGCGCGGTGCTCTGCCATCAAGCTGATTTCGGCCGCAGCCAACAAAGCATCTTCGCGCATCGACATGGGTGTTGTGCCAGCATGGGCGGCAGTACCAATAATTCTGCAGGTTGCGCGCACACCGGCGTTAATCGAGGTGACGATACCGAGCGGCAATTGTTTCTCGCAAAGCACGGGGCCTTGCTCGATATGAACTTCTACAAAACCGAGATATTTTTTTGGATCGCGGGTGAGCGCCTTAATCGACTCAAGGGTGCCAGGAAGCCCCGAATCAATCATGGCTTGGCGCATCGACACACCGTTGGCATCAACTTGATCGAGCCAGGTCGCATCAAAACTGCCGGTCAACGCACCGGACGACAAGAAGGTCGCACGATAGCGCTGGCCTTCTTCTTCAGAAAACCCGACGACTTCAATGCCATAGGGCAAACGCTTTTTCTGTTTGGCGAGCACGCCCACCACAGCGATCGGCACCAAAATGCCAAGACGACCGTCATACTTGCCGCCATTGCGGACCGTGTCGAAATGCGAGCCCGTCATCAGCGCTGGTGCTGCAGGATCCGCGCCGTGATAGCGACCCACGACGTTACCCACTGCATCGGTCGAAACCTCATCAAAACCGGCCTCCTGCATCAGCTGCGTAAGCGCCTGCGCGGTCCGTAAATGCGCAGGCGTCAGGTAGGTCACCGTGAGCTGGCCTTTTTCAGCCCAAGCGGGCTCGCTGAACGCAGCAATGCGCTCAGACCATTCCATAATCTGCTGGCCGTGGGAGGTGTGACTTGCCATGTCGGGGGTGTCCGTGGTTGTACAAACGGGATACAAAAACTAACGATCCGTTAGTGTACCGGACAAGGTGGGGCCACGACCCCACCCTATGAGGACTTTTTGATTATTTGCCAACCGACTTAATCTCGCAGCGTGATCACAACCGGTTGGTGATCAGAGGCTTGCGTCTGTTGATCCACCACGAGCTCTTGCACGCGCTTACCCAGAGAGGGACTAACAAAAAAGAAGTCGCAACCGACAGGTTCGGGGCCATAGGTTCTGTCAAAAATTCTAAATGTCGCCGGGTACGGTTTGCCGGGGTGCAGGAGGTCCCAGGAGTTCACCCAGGCAGCTGACTGCCCTGGCTCAATAATGGACGCATGCTCGGGGCTGTCGTATTCAAAATTAAAGTCACCACAGAGCAAAGCATCCATGGTGTGGGGTTTGAGCTCGTAAGGCGAACCAGGTTGCGGCTTGGGCTGTTGCGCCGCAAGCGCGCACGACTGCAAGTGCAGCTCACGCAGTGCTCTGGCCTGAGCATGCCGAGCCGCCTCGTTGTAGTACTCGAGATGGGTGGTCATCAGGCGCACAGGCCCCCACGGGGCTTGCAGCGTGCAGTCCAAAGCAATGCGGGGCATGCTAGGAGTGGGCTCGGACGAAGCAGCCGGCGGATGCGGGAGCGCAAAGTGTTGAATCTGTCGAATCGGTACGCGCGAGGCAATCACGTTGCCGAACTGCCGACGAAACCCGCCGCAAGGCGATAGCTCATCTACGGCTGGGCTAAACACAACCTCGAAACCTGGCAAGAGTGCGCGCAAGGTCTTGATCTGATCAGGCTCGGTCTCACCGGTTAAGGCACGATAGTTGACAGCCACCTCTTGCATACAGATCGCATCAAAATCCGCCATACCGCGCGCATGCTCAATGACGCGTTTGATATCGACGACTTCATCTAGGCCTTTAAACCACTGCACGTTCCAAGTCAGAATTTTCACTTGATGCCTGCTCGCATAAAAGATTGGACAAACTGCCGCTGGAACAACAAGAAGCCAATAAGTAAAGGACCGGAGGTCAGCAAGGTCGCCGCGGTAATGATGGACCAGTCAATCCCTTGATCACTCGACGAGAACACCTGTAGACCAACCGTGAGCGGACGTGACTCGACAGAGTTACTGACAATCAACGGCCATAAGAAATTATTCCAGTGGTGGCTCACCGACACAAGCGAAAACGCCAGATAGACGGGCTTTGCGAGCGGGATGTAGACGTAGCGCAGAATCTGCATGGTCGACGCCCCCTCCATCGCGGCGGCCTCTACCAGCTCCTTGGGGATAGTCTTAAAGGTCTGGCGCAATAAAAAGATTGCAAAGGCCGACGCAAAGTACGGCAAGCCGATGCCAAACAAGGTATCGACCAAACCTAGATGGCTGAGCGTTTGATAATTACGCACTAGTAGAATCTCTGGCATCACCATCAGCTGCACGAGCACTAACGAAAACAATACATTCTTGCCAAAGAACTCAAAGCGGGCGAACGCGTAGGCTGCAAGCGTACACAGCACGAGCTGCATCCCGAGAATGGTTGCGACCAACAGCGTTGTGTTTAAGAAGTAGCGCGCGAAAGGCGCGGCATCCCAGGCAGCTTTAAAGTTATCAAGTGTCAGTGGTGCGGTCAGCGATAACTTGGTCGCGAACTCTGAAGGATGAATAGCGGCCCAAAAGGCATAGAGCAGCGGCATGATCCACAGCAAGGCCAGACACCAGGCACCGATGGTAGAGAGCAGCGAGGCTTGTCCGCCTAAGCTTCCTGAGCGAACTACGCGCGCGCTGCGGTTAAGAGCCGTACTCATCGGTAGTGCGTCCTGCGATCAAGCACAAAGAACTGGAATAAACCAATCAGCGCTAACAAGGCTAACAAGACGGCTGTGAGTGCCGAGGCATAGCCCTGATCCCAAAACTTGAAACCGACTTCATACAAATAGAACAACAACAGAGACGAGGCGTTATCGGGCCCGCCCTTGGTCATCACAATGATGTGATCCACCATACGGAAGGCGTTGATCAGCGCATTGACCAACACAAAGATGGTGGTTGGCATCAGCAGCGGCCATTGCACACGCCGAAAGAAGTACCAGGCACTCGCTCCCTCGATCTGCGCCGCCTCTTTATAACTAGGGCTTAGCGTCTGCAGGGCAGCAAGATAAAAAATCATAAAGAAACCGGCCTCTTTCCAGATCGCCACGACGATCACGGAACCAAGCACTAAATTAGGATCGCCCAGCCAGTTCTGCCCATGCCCACCAAAGAGCTGAATGACTTGGTTGATGAGGCCGTAGCCAGGCGTGTAGAAAAAAATCCAGATGTTCGCAACAGCGATCATCGGCAAGACCGTTGGCAAAAAATACGACAAGCGTAAAAACTGCCGGCCCGCGATCTTGTCATTGACCCATAACGCCATCCCGATCGACAAGGCAATCGAGACGGGGATGGTGACCACAGCAAACCAAAAATTATTACGCAACGACTTCCAGAAGGTGGGGTCGTCGATCATGACGGCGTAGTTGTCTAGCCCAACAAAGACTGCGGCACGTCCGGCACGCGGCGTCGACATCAAACTGTCGATCAGCGTGCCCACGGCCGGATAGTGCGTGAAGCCCACTAAAAACACAAAAGCGGGCAACAGCAATAAATAGGCCTGGACGTGACGCAATCCTAACTGCATTTACTTATAACCACGCAACAAACGATTGGCTTCGGTCTGCGCATCCTTCATGGCTTGCTCAGGCGTCTTGGCACCAGTCAAAGCGGCCTGCAAGCCGTCGTTCAAGGCCTTGGTCACGCGCTGGTTGTCATGCGTCGACAATTCAGCGACTGCGTGTGGCAACTGATCACGTGCGACGAGTGCGGGTGGAAAGTCTGCAGCGTACTTTTTAAGTGCAGGCGTTTCGTAGGCAGCGGGCGAAACAGCCACGTAGCCGGTGTCGATACTCCACTGTGCAGCGCGCTCGGGTTGGGTCAACCACTGGGCAAACTTGTAAGCACCCGTTTGCTCGGCTACGGTGGCCTTCTTAAAGATAAAGAAGTTACCGCCACCTGTTGGCGAACCACGACGCTCACCGGCTGGCAACATGGCTACGCCGAAATCAAATTTGGCGTTGCTGCGAATGTTGGTCAGGTTACCCGTTGTGGTCCAGATC
>CAIUZV010000349.1 GCA_903903735.1 uncultured beta proteobacterium
CATCTCCACCCCCATCCTCGCTCCTTTAGCCAATACTGCGCTTGGCGTTGAATGACATGGTGTCTCTGATGCGCTTGCCGCTGCTCCTATCCCTTGCAACCCTCGTTTTGCTGGGGTTTTCGGGGTGTGGGAGTATGTCAGCGCAAACGAGCGCCAAGTCTGATCTTGTGACCCCCTCGGATGAGTCTGAGTCCCGAAAGCGCGCGCGTATTCGATTGGAATTGGCCATTGCTTACTTCCATGCGGGCAAACCCACGATCGCCCTGGACGAAGTAAAGCAGTCCATTGCTGCTGATCCGACTCTGACTGAGTCTGTCGCTCTGCGCGGCTTAATTTACATGCAGCTTCACGAGCCCGCGCTGGCTGAAGGAAGTTTTCGCAAAGCCCTTGAATTGAACCCTGCCTCAGTGCAAGTCCAACATAATTTCGGTTTGCTGCTGTGTCAGCAAGGCCGCATGGAAGAAGCGTCGCGTTATTTGAACGCTGCGATTGCCAGCCCAGTGGAAGAAGAACGGGCCAAATCCTGGATGATTTTGGGCCTGTGCCAGGCGAAAAATAAACAAACAGCCCAAGCACAAAGCAGCTTGCTCAACGCCTATGCGATGGATCCCACCAATGCGCCTGCGGCCTTTAGTTTGTCTAATTTTCTGTATGAAAATGAACAATACACGCAGTCCCAAGGCTATGTTGCCCGTCTCAATCAAACCAATCAAGCCAATGCCGAGTCTTTGTGGCTGGGGATCAAAGTAGCGCGAAAGTTAGGGGACGCCAAAACCGTTGAAACTTTGCGTTCGCAGCTTATCCAGAGGTTTCCCAATTCCAAGGAAGTTCAGTTTTTAGAGCGAGGCTACACCAATGAATGAGGATGCCAACGGTTTGATTTCACCTCTCGAGAGCGAAACTCCTGCGCAAGCGCCCATGACTGCGGGCGGGCTATTGCGTCAAGCCCGGCAAGACGCCGGATTGTCCATCGAGGACTTGGCTTTGCGGGTAAAAATCCATGTCAAAAGGCTGGAAGCTTTAGAAGAAAACCAGCTCGACCAAATCCCGGATGCCGTTCTCTTGCGGGCGATGGCATCGAGCGTCGCACGCACACTTCATTTGGAGCCACAACGTATCTTGGAGCTTTTGCCTGAAAGCCCTAAACCTGTTTTTGTCAACATTGAGGACAACATCAAGGCGTCTTATGGCGAGCCAACGCATCTGGGCGCCAAATTGCGTATTTTCTTTTCAGCCTCATCCCACGTATTTTTTGCCGGCCTCTTGGTGGCGGCTGCCGCGTTGGTGTATTTTTCTCCTCAGCTTGAATCTGTGTGGGATTCGTATTTCCCGCAGTCTACGGAAATCACGTCCACTGTCACCGTGGTCGAAGTTCCGCAAGCCATTCAAGTGCCACAAGCCGTGGTTGTGCCCGCACCGGTGCCTGAGACAGCCCCTATTGCCAGTGCGCCCGTGGTTCTCCCGGTGAGTTCACCATTGGTTTTCAAGGTGCGGGGCAGTTCGTGGATAGAAGTCACCGATGCGGCGGGAATGGTTCTTTTTCAACGAAGACTGGAG
>CAIUZV010000350.1 GCA_903903735.1 uncultured beta proteobacterium
ATGGCTGTAGGTGTATTGATGGCAGGGTGGCCCGTGGGGGCAGCACTGATCGCTGCGATCGCGGGACCGCTGTCGGATCGATTTCCTGTGGCGATATTGAGCGGGCTGGGTGCGGCGGCGATGGCGATTGGTTTGGGCTTAGTTGTGGTGATGCCCACAAGTGCGTCAGACGCGTGGCTGTTTACTGCGATGGTCTTGGCAGGAATTGGATTTGGATTTTTTCAAACGCCAAATAATCGTGTCATGTTAGGTTCGGCGCCACGCAACCGCGCGGGTGCTGTAGGCGGCCTGCAGGCGACGACGCGGGTGTTTAGTCAAACGTTTGGTGCGGCCATCGTTGCCGTGGTGTTTAGTTTTGGTTTTAGTGGTGGGCCGATGCTGGGGCTCTGCGTCGCAATAGGTTTTGCTTTGATAGCAGTTGGTGTGAACACGGTGCGCTATTTTCAGGCGCCACGCTCGCGTGCGGACGGTTAGTGCTGATGCGTATCCTGCAGATCAATTCAGAACGGGGTTGGCGAGGGGGTGAACGACAAACCCTCCTCACAGCGTTGGGATTGCGTGAGCGGGGGCAAGAGGTCGAATTACTAGCGAGGGCTGGTAGTGCGTTAGAGGCCCGCGCACGGTCGGAAGGCCTGAGGACCCATACAGCCGAGAGTGCTGCTGAGTTTGGCCTTTGGTTGGCGCGTTATGGCGCGGCTTACGATGTGTTGCATGTGCAGACCGCTAATGCGTTGGCTTGGGTGTTGTTGGCTAAGCCCCTGCACCGGCAGCCGGTCGTTTTTTCAAGACGGACAAGCTTTCCGATTGCTGGTTTTAGTGGATTTACTCGTCTGAAATGGGCCTATACCGATGCGCGCGTTGCCATCAGTGAGGCGGCTGCTGCAGCGATGCGAGCAAAGGGCCTATCGGTCCAGGTCATCCCGAGCGCTGTCCCCGTTGTTGCGCCCAATCCTTCGCGTGTGCGGGAATTTCTCGAGCGTGAAAAATTGATTGGGCAGCGTTTGATTGGCACGGCGGCCGCCCTGTCGCCAGAAAAAGATCCTGTCACCCTCATCCAGGCGGCCGCGCAAGTATGTTCAAAATATTCAGATGTGACGTTTGTGCACTGGGGCGCAGACGGCGCGGCAGCCGACGCCGCGCGGCAAGTAATACGCGAGCTTGGTTTGGGTGAGCGCTACCGACTACTGGGATTTGAGTCGGGAGTCGAACAGTTGTTTGAGGCACTGAACGTATTTGTGATGGCGTCGCGACAGGAGGCGCTTGGCAGCAGCGTGCTCGACGCGATGGCGCAAGAGGTGCCGGTGGTCGCGACTCAAGCAGGTGGCTTAAAGGAGTTACTCGCCGATGAGCGAGGCCTTTTGTGTACACCAGGCGATGCCCGTGGGTTGGCCGAGCGGATTGGACAGCTACTTGACGATCCTGCGCGCGGCTCAGCCTTGGCTACACGAGCACTTCATGAGGTGCAGCGACGCTACGGTGTTGACACGATGGTGCAAACGTACGAAAGTTTGTATCGCCAAGTGCTTGCCGAGGCGTGAGGGAGAAGGCGCAAGGTGGGAGAGCCGCTAACGCTTTACCTCTTGGGCGTAATACAATAAAATACAACTGTATGCAAAACATGATCCGCAAGCCTTTTGCGCATCATGGGGCTGACCTGATCAATGGGTAGTGGAGACAAAAAATGAATGAGTTTGACGTGATCGTTGTGGGTGCAGGTAATGCTGCGTTGGCGTCGGCCGTATCGGCCAAAGAAAATGGCGCTCAGCGAGTGGTGGTACTTGAAAAAGCCCCACGTGAGATGCGCGGTGGCAATACACACTGGAGTGGTGGCGTGTTGCGTTTTGCCTTTGACGATCCTAAAGAAATTGGCCCCTTGTTGCCAGGCGTTGAGCAAGAATACGAAGATTTTTATTCCGGCATCGCGCCTTATACGAAAGATGACTTTCACGGCGATCTGATGCGTGTGACCTCTGGGCAGACAGACCCTGTTCTTTCTCGTGTGCTTGTCGATAATTCAAAAGATACGGTCTTTTGGATGAGTGAGGTCGGTAAGGTGCCGATGGAGCCAGCGATTACGCTCACGGGTGTCAGAAAGGGCAATCGAATCGTTTGGGCGCGCGGCCTCGTCGTACGTGCCGAACATGAGGGAGTCGGACTGTCACGCAGTTGGTTTGCAACCTGCGAACGCATGGGGATAGAGGTGCGTTACGGCGCCGCAGTCGTCGGGTTGTTGCAAGACGAGACTGGTGCGGTATGCGGTGTCACTGTGCGTGACGACAACGGAGTCAAAGAACTGCATGCCAAGGCGGTGGTTTTAGGTTGCGGGGGGTTCGAAGCCAACGTGCAAATGCGCACACAGCATATCGGCCCACTCGTGGGTGCAGCGAAAGTGCGCGGTACACCACACAACCAGGGTGATGGGTTGCGTATGGCCATGAACCTAGGCGCGATGCCTTGGGGGCAGTGGAGCGGTTGCCATGCGACCCCGATTTCTGCTGACTGGGGAAATTTCGCGCCGCGCGAAATGACAGACCGTAGTAATCGACTGAGCTATTTGTACGGTGTCATGATCAATCGTGTGGGCAAGCGCTTTGTGGATGAAGGCGCAGACGGAGCGATGTTCACTTACGCTAAATACGGGCGTGCAATTTTGGCTGAGCCTGGTGCAAAGGCCTACCAGTTGTTTGATTCTCAGGTCGTACATTTGCTCGAGCCCCGCTACTCGACAAGTGAGCCGATCATGTCCGACACGATCGAGGGTTTGATTGAGCAGTTGGATATTGATGACAAAAAACAAGCGCTTAAAACAGTCTTGGAATATAACGCTGCGGCAAAACATGCTGAGGATGGTTTTGATCCTTCACAAAAAGATGGCTTGACTACCCAAGGCCTGGCATTAGAAAAGACTAACTGGGCAACGAAGCTTGAGAAAGCTCCGTATTACGCCTATAGCGCAACAGGCGGTATTACCTTCACCTTCGGCGGCCTACGTGTCGATGAAAATACGCAAGTCGTCGGTACCGA
>CAIUZV010000351.1 GCA_903903735.1 uncultured beta proteobacterium
CACCCAGCCCATTGCAGCCTACAAGCGGCCCAGCGATGCCGCCAGTGACCAGTGGGTGCTGGGGGATTACCATGCCGCGCCTTGGCAAAAAGACGGGGAAGCCCGGCCTGCCTTGCCCCTGGCGCTGGACTTGCAGGGCCTGTACGAGCAGCTATTGCGTCAGCACTTGGCGGCTCCTGCCCGCGCAGGCGAGTCGTTGCGCGACCAGTTGGACCGCCTGGCTGCGTTGGCAGCCAAGCAGGCCGCAGCAGCCAAACTAGAAGTCCGCCTGAATGCTGAAAAACAGTTCAACCGCAAGGTCGAGATCAACGCCCAGTTGCGTACCATTCGCACTGAACTGGAAGCGCTGACATGATCGGCGGACAAATCAGCAAAGTTGCTACGTATTTGATAGCTGTTCCCGCACATTCCACGGGGGCTAGAAGCCAAAAAGACCATGAATAAATTGAAAATGCACAGCCCTGATCTGACGCAGGCCAATATCGACAGGCTGGCGGAACTGTTCCCCAATTGCGTGGTGGAGTCGCGCGACACCAAAGGGATGGTCGCCCGCAGCATCGACTTTGACCAGTTGCGTCAGGAGCTGTCCGGCAGCATCGTGGAAGGTCCGCAAGAGCGTTACCAACTCAACTGGCCGGGAAAGCGGGAGGCATTGCTAACAGCGAACGCGCCCATCGCAAAGACATTGCGCCCATGCCGCGAAGAGAGCGTGGACTTTGACAATACGGAAAACTTGTTCATTGAAGGAGACAACCTCGACGCATTGAAGCTGATGCAAGAGACTTACCTGAACAAAGTGAAGATGATTTACATCGATCCACCGTACAACACGGGCAAAGACTTTGTGTACGACGATGACTTTTCAGAAGATTCGGATGGTTATTTCCATCGCTCTCAGCAGCGTGACGTGGTCGGGAACCGCATGGTCGCAAACACTGAGGCGAATGGCCGTTTCCACTCGGATTGGTTGTCAATGATCTATCCGAGGTTAAAACTTGCGCGCAACTTGCTGCGCGAGGATGGTGTCATCTTCGTATCCATTGATGACAATGAAGTTGAAAATTTGAAGAAAATTTGCGACGAGGTGTTTGGCGAAGATAATTTTTTAGTTCAATTTTGCTGGCGAAGTGATGGGAATTTCGATAACCAGGCCAAGATCAAGGTTTGTCATGAATACGTGCTTCTCTATGCGCGATCTGCCGAAAGTTTTCCAGCCCCCCCGGTCGTGGACCCAAGTACAGATCAAAGTAGCAAGCTGTTTAAACCCGAGATCCGAAACACCGTTGTAAAGAACGGGCCGAAAAATCCGGTCAGTGGTTTGACGCTGCCAATAGGTTTTCCGGCCGCCTTTGAGAGTGGAAGCATCAGTGCTCGTACGACTCCATGGCCTCGATATTTGGGTGACGCGGTAGTTGCCAACGCACGATTGACAAATACGGTTGTTGTTGAAAGTGGTTGGAGCTCAAAAGATCTGGTCCAGGAATTTATTGCCAACGGGTGTCAGGCAATTAGAGACAGCAAGGATCAAGTCACAACTTTTGTACTCATCCAAACCGGTGCAATTGAAGCAGTCAAACAGCGGCATGACTATCAGAGCCATGTCATTTCCACGCTGAGCGGATTTGGGGGGACTCAGAAGGCGACAGCTCAGTTGGTCGAGTTGGGGGCCAACTTTGATGGCTATCCAAAGCCTACGGAGCTGCTTCGGTACTTCGTGCAGATGAACCTTGGTAGTGACGCCCTGATCCTAGATTTTTTCGCTGGTTCGGGCTCCATGGCTCACGCATTGATGGAACAAAATGCTAAAGATGGTGGAACTCGACGGTTTATCTTGGTTCAGATTCCGGATTCGCTCGACCCAGCGAACGAAAAGCAAAAGGCGGCGGCAGATTACTGTGATGGGCTTGGATTGCCTCGAACTACGGCAGAGCTCACCAAAGAACGTATTCGCAGAGCCGGAAAAAAAGTTCTGCAAGACAACGCAGCAAAGCCCGATATTGAAAAGCTGGACGTAGGTTTCCGCGTACTCAAAATCGACAGCTCGAACATGAAGGAGGTGTTCTACACCCCAGATGCCGTATCCCAAGACCTGCTGTCCGATCAGGTTAACAACATCCGCGAAGACCGCACAGCCGAAGACCTGTTGTTCCAGGTGCTGTTGGACTGGGGTGTTGACTTGGCGTTGCCCATTGCCAAGGAAACCATCGCGGGCAAGGCTGTTTATTTTGTGGACGGTAATGCCCTGGCCGCATGCTTTGACGAGGGTGTCAGCGAAGACTTCGTCAAGCTACTGGCCAAGCGTGAACCACTGCGCGCGGTGTTCCGCGATGCCGGTTTTGCCACCGACAGCGTGAAGATCAATGTGGAGCAAATCTTCAAGCTGATGAGCCCCAGCACCGAAGTCAAAGCGATTTGAAACCGATAAACTGCCTTGTGAGCCCACATTTATCCATGAAGGAGTCCACCCTGATTGCAGAGCAAGAACAGGTAGCGCGCCGAGCAGCGGTGCAGAACGCACTGGCCAGCCAGCGCATGGAAGGCTTGGAGCCAGAGCCTCAGGTACTGGAGGATGCCCAAAAGTGGGCGCGTGGCGAAAAGACCATCACTCAGGCCATTGCCGATTTCAAAGCCCGACTTCAACGCGCATCTGCATGAAATACGCGGGCGAGCGCGGCG
>CAIUZV010000352.1 GCA_903903735.1 uncultured beta proteobacterium
AGGTCCGATCAGCGTTAACAGGGTCTCGTAAATAGCCAGATCAATGTATTGACCTTTCCCTGTGCGCCGCTTTTCGGCCATCGCAACCAGCCCAAGATAGGCAGCCATGAGACCCGTCGTGGAGTCTGCCAACCCAAAGCCTGGGAGCAGTGGCGCTTGATCCGGGTAGCCGGAAATAAAAGCGGCGCCCGCATACGCTTCGGCTAGCGTTCCGAAGCCAGGACGGTCGCTGTAAGGCCCTGTTTGCCCATAACCTGTGACGCGAATCATGATGAGGCTTGGATTGATCGCTTTGAGTGTTTCGTAACCGAGGCCCCACTTTTCAAGTGTCCCGGTTCGGTAATTCTCGATCACGATATCCGTGTCCAACACTAGTTTTTTGACGACTTCGACCCCGAAAGGGGTTCGTAGATCAAGCGTGACGGACTTTTTACCTCGATTGATGACCTTGTAATACAGCCCAACGCCGTCTTTGTTTTCGCCCCAAAACCGCATCTCGTCACCCGAGCCTGGCTTCTCAATTTTTATGACCTGCGCACCAAAGTCTGCCATAAACATGGCGCACATCGGCGCCGCGAGGAAGTTTGAGAGGTCAAGCACTTTGACGTCTGAGAGCGCCCCCGCTGTTGACTTTTCGTCCGTTGACATTTGTTATATACCTCGTTAATCTAATTGTACGGACAATAGTTAGGTTTAGTTTGACTGTCAAGTTATAGATAATGACAACAGACCGTCGCTCGATCTAACCGGCAACAGAGTCGCTACAGTGCAAAGCCCAAACGTGCTGACTACCCTGGTCAGAATCAAAGGGTGGAGCCTGGTTCTAGCTTGTGAATCCACAAATAGGGAGTTGATATGTCTTTTTTGCAAAAGCACTTGATAAATATCTGCGCTAGTTTTGCCGCCTGCTTGGCGATGTCTCCCGCTTACGCGGACCCAACGTTTCCGAACCGACCGATCAATTTAGTGGTCGCTTTTGGTCCCGGTACCGGTAGCGATACGATCGCGAGAATTCTGTCCGAAAAAATGAGAGAAATACTTGGGTCACCCGTGACCGTGGAAAATCGATTGGGCGGAGGAGGGGTCATTGGAACCGAGTATGTTGCGCGTGCAAAGCCAGATGGATATACCCTAACGATGGGCACGACCTCATCGCTTGGAACGACTCCAGTTTTAAACCCTAATGCAAAATACGATGTCAAAAAAGATTTTGCATTCATTTCAGGTCTAGCAAAATCTGATTATGTGATCATCACGTCAACTAGACCAGGCTCGCCTCAAACCCTAGGTGAATTGCTTGCTCGACTAAAGAAAGAGCCAAGCAGTTTTGCCTCGGCTGGCGTTGGAACCATTACCCACCTTGCAACAGAAATGCTTCTACACAAAGCCTCCCTGTCTGCGACACATATTCCCTATAAGGGAAGTGGTCAGGTAATTATCGATGTAGCCGCTGGACAGGTGTTGTTCGCGACGGATTCTCCATCGGCGGCCCTGCCACTCATTCAATCTGGCAAGCTAAGAGCGTTAGCTGTGACAGGCCCAACTCGGCTTAGTGCGCTACCCGACGTCCCGACGGTCGCTGAGAGCGGTTTCCCTGGCTTCCAAGTTTTAGCATGGTGGTGTTTAGCTGCACCTGCCGGCACGCCTGAGGCCGTGATCAAAAAGCTGAGTGACGCTGCTCAAAAAGCGGTTGCCTCGCCTGACATAACGGAACGACTGAGAAAAATGGAGATCGAGCCAATGCTGATGAATGCAGCAGAGCTCACTGCATTTATTGATAAAGATATTCCAGCGTGGACTAATTTCATCAGAAGTAGCGGGATCAAAATTGCCCCGTGAGGCTGTACGGCTAAAACTGAGTTGAGCTAAATATCTTGTGCCTCTAGTTGACGAAAGGATACATATGCAAGTTGAGGGATTCGCGGCGGTGTTGGGTGACGACATTGACACAGACGTTATTTTTCCGGCGCGATACCTC
>CAIUZV010000353.1 GCA_903903735.1 uncultured beta proteobacterium
GACGCGTCAACATCATGCCACTGCCCTTCGCCGTCGATGCTGCCGTAACGATGCTCAAGGACTCCAAGCACTTAGTGTTGATCGGTAGTGCTTCGCCTGTGGCCTTCTTTGCCTATCCCAACAAGCCACGCATGATTCAGCAGCCTGACTGCCAAGTGCATACCTTAGCCACCTTAACGCACGATCTCCATGCAACGCTGCAAGCCTTGGTTGACGCGCTGGGCGCTAACAACACGGCCCCCGCGCAACTCTCAACGGGCCCCATCATTACCGATCTCCCTAGCGGAGCACCCACTGTCGAACACATCGGTACCGTCATCACCGCATTAATGCCAGAAAACGGCATTATGGTTGAAGAGTCCGTGACTACCGGTCGTCAGTTTTCAAAACTCACGCACCAAGCTGCACCTTACGATTGCATTGAAATTACGGGTGGTGCAATCGGCTGGGGCATGTCGGCCGCCGTGGGGGCCGCAGTCGCTTGCCCAGACCGCAAAGTGGTTGCGTTGATTGGTGATGGTAGCGCCATGTATACCGTGCAAGGCCTCTGGTCAATGGCGCGTGAAAACCTAGACGTTACCGTTGTGATTTTTGCCAATCGTTCATACAAAATTTTGCGTGGCGAGCTGGCAAACATGGGCGGGCCGGAAGCGGGTGAAAACGCGAAGCGCATGTTGGATCTGGACCGGCCTTACATAGATTGGGTATCGATTGCGCGCGGCCATGGCGTGCCCGGACAACAGGTGTCAAACATGGAAGACTTTGCCAATGCACTGCGTATCGCCAACAAAGAGAAAGGCCCGCGCCTGATCGAACTCGTCATGTAAGCCTCCCATCACAACAATAACGATCGATCCCTCTGGAGACCACAACATGAAATGCTATTGCGTCGTTAACTTTCGTGAATCGTTACAGATGCTAGAGACCGAGACACCCACGCCCACGGGCGCGCAGGTGCTCGTGCAGGTGCGCGCCGCGGGCGTCTGCCACAGTGATATTCACTTCTGGGAAGGCAGCTACGACTTAGGAAATGGCAAAACCTTGTCGCTTAAAGACCGTGGCATCAAGCTCCCCATGACCATGGGACACGAAACGGCTGGGACTGTTGTCGCAATGGGACCTGATGCCAAGGGTGTCGAGAAAGGTCGCAACTATGTGGTGTACCCATGGATTGGTTGCCGTCAGTGCCCTGCCTGTGACGAGGGGTTAGAAAACTATTGTGCAGCCCCTCAGTACCTGGGGGTTCACCGTTCCGGCGGCTACGCCGACCACCTCATGGTTCCTGACGCGCGCTACTTGATTGATATTGGTGACATGGACCCGGCTACGCTCGCTCCCTATGCCTGTTCCGGTATCACGACTTACAGCGCGATCAACAAAATCGGAGTCAAGACTTTTAGCAAGCACCCAATTGTGATTATGGGCGCTGGCGGCTTGGGTCTCATGGCGATGGCGTTACTCAAAGCTTTGGGCGGTGTCAGTCCCATCGTCGTCGATATCGATCCTGTCAAACGACAAGCTGCCCTAGATGCCGGCGCACTCGCTGCGATCGACGGTGCAGCGCCTGACGCTGCGAAGCAAATCATCGCAGCCAATGGCGGCAAACTCATCCAGGGCGTTGTCGATTTGGTCGGTGCGCCGTCAACCACGGGGATTGCTTTTGATTGCCTGATCAAAGGTGGCAAGCTTGTCATTGTGGGGCTATTTGGTGGCGGAGCGTCCTGGCCAATTGCCTTCATCCCGATGAAAGCTCTTCAGATTTTAGGAAGCTACACCGGCTCGCTACAAGAAATGCGCGAACTCATGCAGCTGGTCAAAGAGGGCAAAATTACGCCCATCCCTGTCCATACCCACCCATTGGCCGATGCCGACAAAGTATTGAAATCATTGATCGCAGGCAAAGTGACGGGGCGCGCGGTCTTGACCGCATAAAGCGAAGCGCTCTATCCGCCTTGTAGTGCTATTTATTTCCTTGATAGCGCTGCAAGGCCAGCAACACCTGCCGTGTTGCGAGCGGACGACCCGCCAGGTGTTCCGCCAAACGTTCACGCAGTCGCGCACGCAACTGAGGCTCTTGCTGCGCATCATCAAAATCCGGCGGCTCTTGGTCTAGCCCGTATCCAGTCTCTTTGAGCAAGGTCCATTCAAACTTACGTAAGGCCCCTGCTGCGGTTTGCCCAGCCGCCAACTGCTGCAAGGCAATCACATAGGCATCGAACAAACCAGGGTGAGGATCCTCACGCGGCAGCAAACGAAACATCAGCTCGTTCATGTACCAGCACGACATCATGGCGGGGCCTGGCAACGGATGAACCCCCGCACACTCGGCACGCGTCATGGTTTTGACTTCCGTGCCGCCCGACCAAGACAACAACAAGGGTTGAAAAACTGATAATGCTGGTCGCAACACCGAGTGCGGCCGCTTAGCGCCCTTGGCAACCAAGGTCACCCAACCATGGTCTCGCGAAAACGCTTGCACGATCAGAGAGGTCTCGCGCCACGCCGTTGCATGCAGGACGTAGCCCGGGGTTTCGTGGACTCGTACGAGGCGTCGGCTCATGTGACTAGGCGCTCAGTGTTTTACTCATATCCCAGGTCACGCAGGCTGCTCTCTTTTTCAGCCCAGCCTTTGCGCACCTTGATGTACACCTCAAGATGAATAGGCTTATCGAGCAGCTTGGCCATGTCCTGACGTGCCTCGGAGGCAATCCGCTTCATGTGTCCGCCACCCGCGCCCAGCAAGATGGGACGATGACTATCGCGCTCTACGATGACGCATGCCGCAACATGGGCGCCTTTTTCGGTTTCTTCCCACTGCTCGACAACAACCGTACAACCGTAAGGGAGCTCATCACCCACTAAACGAAATATTTTTTCGCGAATGAGTTCTGCTGCAATAAAGCGCATGGGACGATCAGTGAGTGTGTCGGCATCGAAAAACGGCTCGTTTTCAGGCAAACGTTTGGCAACCTCATCCAGCAACTGATCAAGCTGATGGCGCTTCGTCGAGCTAACAGGCACGACAGCATCAAACTGATAGAGTGCCGCAATTCTTGCTACGAAGGGGTAGAGCTCATCGCGACTTTTAAGCTGATCGATCTTACTGATCACTAGAATGGTCCGCTTGGGTTCATGCAACAGAGACAAGAGCTTTTCATCGCCTGGCGACCACTTACCCGCCTCAACCACGAACAGCACCACATCGACATCGGCCAAGGTTTGCGTGACCACTCGGTTCATCATCTTATTCATGGCGCCACCGTGGCGCGTCTGAAACCCCGGGGTGTCGACAAAAACGAACTGCTCGGCATCACGCGTCAACACACCTTGAATCCGATGGCGCGTTGTCTGCGCCTTACGCGAAACAATCGAAATTTTGGTGCCGATCAAAGCATTCGTCAGAGTGGACTTACCGACATTTGGACGACCAACGACTGCGATAAAACCACAGCGGTACGCTGTTTCGGTCATTTAAGCTCCTGAGCGACCGCAACCGGCAGCGTTAATTGTGCCGTTTTGCGCGCTCGGGTTGAACGCTTTTTAACTGGTGTGGGACTCGCAGCCTCCGCGCTAACCAAAGCTAGCTTGGCGCCAGATTGTTCGGCTGCACGACGACTCGAGCCCGCCGCAACAACCTTGATATCCAACGACGGGATCAGGCACTCAACCTCAAACTGCTGGCTGTGCGCCGCACCGTGTGTGGCGACTACGTTATAGATCGGCAAAGCCAGCTTGCGACTTTGCAAAAACTCTTGCAATAAGGTTTTGGCATCTTTACCCAGCGTTAGCGGATCGACACTCGCCAAGATGGGCTTATACAACCGCTCAACAAGTTGTTGTGCGGCGATGAAACCACCGTCCAAATAGACCGCAGCGAGCACAGCTTCGAAGGTATCGGCCAAAATCGATGGACGGCGAAAACCACCGCTTTTGAGTTCACCTTCACCTAAACGCAAAAACTTGGAAAGATCCAGCTTTTGGGCGATGTCGGCGAGCGAGGATTGCTTGACTAAGTTAGCACGCACACGCGATAAGTCGCCTTCGTCTAGTGTGCCGTAATGATTGAACAACAATGCCGCGACCGCCACGTTGAGAACCGAATCACCAAGAAACTCTAAGCGCTCGTTGTGACGCGCGCCATGGCTGCGATGCGTCAGCGCCTGCTCAAGCAGAGCAGGTTTGACGAACTTATATCCGAGCGAGGTTTCGAGTGCGACCAGGGGCATGAAGCAAATAACATGAAGCGAGTGAATCGAGTTGAACGAAATTAGTGGAAAGGACCGATGCGGCCCAAACTACCAAAGTTCATCCAAATGAAGAAAGCTTTACCAACGATATTGGCCTCAGGGACAAATCCCCAGAAACGACTGTCGAGACTATTATCGCGGTTGTCTCCCATCATAAAGTAAACACCGGCCGGGACAGTGCAACGCAGCCCATTACGTAGGTACTCGCATTTTTCACGATACGGAAAGCTTGAAATTGGCCCTATATCCTGCGAACGTCGCTCATCTAGCAGGATTTTATGGGGCTTATCGCCCAGGGACTCTATGAACTGTGCGGTATATGCCACACGATCGGGCTCAAAATACTGTCCATCCGCCTTTCGGGGAACCTCTTTGCCGTTGATATAGAGCTTCTTGTCCAAATAAGCGACTTGATCGCCGGGCAGACCAATGACACGCTTGATGTAATCCATGGAGGGATCGACCGGATAACGAAACACCATCACATCGCCGCGCTGTGGCTGACCGATCGGAATCACCTTCGTATCGACCACCGGTAGACGCAAGCCATACGTGAATTTATTCACAAGAATCAAATCGCCCGACTGCAACGTCGGCAGCATGGATCCCGAAGGAATACGAAACGGCTCGACAATGAACGAGCGCAGGACAAAGACAAACAAAATGACAGGAAAAAAACTGACGCCGTACTCTACCCACCACGGCATCTTTCCAAACTCGGCCTGAATCTGCTCTTGGCGCGTTAATTTTTCATGGTCAGGCAGACCCGCCCAACTCGGGCGAGCCAGCTCAAGCGCCTGCATCACGCGGGATGCTCTTTTGTGACGCAAAGAAAAGCGATCAAGCGACCAGACAATACCGGTCACGACAAGCAACACAAAAAGAATTAAGGCAAAGTTCCAGCTCATAGTTTCGACCTTTGCAAACGTTTTATTTGTCTTCTACCTGCAGGATCGCCAAGAACGCCTCCTGTGGGATTTCAACACTGCCAACTTGCTTCATGCGTTTTTTACCTGCCTTCTGTTTTTCAAGAAGCTTCTTTTTACGACTGACATCGCCGCCATAACACTTCGCCAGCACGTTCTTGCGTAACGCCTTGACGTTTTCGCGCGCGATGATTTCAGCCCCGATTGCGGCCTGAATCGCCACGTCATACATCTGGCGTGGAATCAACTCGCGCATCCGCGACACCACATCACGGGCGCGATAGCGCGCATTCGCGCGGTGGCAAATCGTTGAGAGCGCATCGACCCGATCGCTATTAATCAACAGATCGACTTTGACCACATCTGCAGCGCGGTATTCTTTGAACTCGTAATCCATTGAGGCATAGCCGCGCGACACAGATTTCAGTTTGTCAAAGAAATCGAGCACGATCTCGGCCAGCGGAATTTCGTAATGTAAATGCACTTGGCGGCCGTGGTAGGTCATATCAAGCTGCACACCGCGCTTACTATTACAAAGCGTCATCACCGTGCCAACATACTCTTGAGGCATAAACAGGGTGACATTGACAATGGGCTCGCGCACTTCGAGGTACTTACCCACCTCAGGCATGCGTGAAGGACTTTCGATCTGAATCACGCTATTGTCACGTAACACGACCTCATAAACCACCGAAGGTGCGGTGGTAATGATATCCATATCGAACTCACGCTCGAGCCGCTCTTGCACGATCTCCATGTGCAATAAGCCCAGAAACCCACAACGAAAACCAAAGCCCAACGCCTGAGACACCTCGGGCTCGTACATGAGCGCGGAATCGTTGAGTTTGAGTTTTTCAAGGGAGTCGCGCAGCTGATCGTATTCACTGCTCTCGACGGGATAGAGACCCGCGAACACCTGAGGCTTAACTTCTTTAAAGCCCGGCAGCGCCTCCGTGGAGGGCTTGGCAAACGTCGTGATGGTGTCGCCGACCTTCGCGTCAGCCAACTCTTTGATCCCCGCAATGACAAAACCCACTTCGCCTGCGGACAAAAACTTACGCGCCTCGGACTTAGGCGTAAACACCCCGACTTGTTCACACAAGTGCACCGCACCTGTGGCCATGAAAGAGATTTTATCTTTTGGTGTGAGTACGCCATTGACGATACGCACCAGCATCACAACGCCAACGTAATTATCGAACCAGGAGTCAACGATCAACGCCTGCAGCGCAGACTTAGGGTCTCCTTTGGGTGCGGGGATCCGAGCGACAACGGCCTCGAGGATTTCGTCGATACCCATTCCGGTCTTGGCACTCGCCAAAATCGCATTCGAGGCATCGATGCCAATCACTTCTTCGACTTCTGCGCGCGCACTTTCGGGATCGGCTGAAGGCAAATCCATTTTGTTCAACACGGGCACGACTTCAACACCGAGTTCGATCGCGGTGTAGCAATTCGCGACCGTTTGCGCCTCAACACCCTGCGAGGCATCCACTACTAGGAGCGCACCTTCGCAGGCAGACAGTGAGCGGCTGACCTCATAAGAGAAGTCAACGTGGCCTGGGGTGTCGATCAGATTCAGGTTGTAAACATTCCCATCCGCAGCCTTGTAATGCAGCGCCGCCGTCTGGGCTTTGATGGTGATACCCCGCTCGCGCTCGATATCCATCGAATCCAGCACTTGAGCCGACATTTCTCGGTCCGCCAAACCCCCGCAACGCTGAATCAAACGGTCTGCGAGTGTGGATTTGCCGTGATCAATGTGGGCAATGATAGAGAAATTGCGAATATGCTGCATAACACCTGAAAAGTAAGCTAGCA
>CAIUZV010000354.1 GCA_903903735.1 uncultured beta proteobacterium
GAAAGGCTTTAGTCAACAGTTCGATCGTGGCCGCTCCCCAATGGACGCCGATGCGCTTGAGTGCGCAAAAGAGGCCGCCGGCGAGATCCGCCTAGACATCGAAGCGGCGTTTAGTCAGGGTCTGCCCAATACGCCGATGTCTCACGCCCAGATTCGCGTGATTTCCGGCAACTTTGTGACCGCCCGGCCCACAGGCATTATTGATGGCGTGGATTACAAGCACACGGGTCAGGTGCGCAAGATTGATGTCGAGGCGTTACGTTCATCGATTGATCGCGGTTCGATTGTTCTCCTGTCGCCGCTAGGATTTTCACCAACGGGCGAGGCCTTCAATCTGGCGATGGAAGAACTCGCCACGAGCGTAGCAACCGCCTTGCACGCAGAGAAATTGATCTTTCTGACAGAGTCGCCCGGCGTCATCGCCGAAGACGGTAGCGTAGACACCGAGTTGGCCAGACTCGATGCCGACGCACTCCTCGCCTCAGGCTCTATCGACCCAGACACCGCCTTTTATCTGCAGTTCGCGTCGCGAGCCGTCAAGCGCGGCGTCACGCGCGCGCATTTGATACCGTTTTCCATGGACGGCGTCGTCTTGCTTGAAATCTTTACCCATGACGGTGTGGGCACGATGGTGGTGGAAGATACGCTAGACGACTTGCGACCTGCAACGATCGATGATGTGGGCGCCATTTTGCAACTGATCGAACCCTTAGAGCAGGATGGCACGCTCGTGCCACGTGGCCGCGCATTAATTGAGCGTGACGTCGAGAACTTTACGGTGCTCGAGCACGACGGCGTGATTTATGGTTGCGCGACGCTGCATGACTTCCCCAAAGACCAGATGGCGGAGATGGGCTGCCTCATCGTGCACCCCGAGTGGCAAGGCACTGGCGAAGGCGAAATTCTGTTGCGGCATATGGAGTCTCGCGCCAGAGGACACGGCGCAAAACGTCTTTTTGTGTTGACCACCCGCACGTCGCACTGGTTCATCAAACGTGGGTTTGTACAGGGTGGGGTTGCTGACTTACCCAAAGAAAAACAAACGCACTACAACCGTTCGCGCAACAGTCTGATTTTTATAAAACGCCTGTAGGGTTTGGGGGCTATTCATCAACAGATCTCAGAAGCCCCTACAATACATTTACTTTGTTCTAGACAGGATTGACCACCATGGGCCGTACCGTACAGTGTTTAAAGCTTAAGAAAGAAGCCGAAGGGCTGGACTACCCACCCTATCCTGGCGAGATGGGCACCCGCATCTGGCAAAGCATCTCCAAAGAAGCTTGGCAGGAATGGCTTAACGTTCAGACTCGTCTGGTCAACGAAAACAGATTAAATCTTGCGGACACGCGGGCGCGCAAATACCTGAAAGAACAAATGGAAAAACATCTATTTGAAGACATCGATGTAGAAGCCCAAGGCTTCGTGCCGCCCTCTGCCTAAAACCACATCCGAAGCGGTATGCGCCTACAGACGGCGTATACCGTTCTGTGTTGCCAATAAGGCAACATCGGCAGGACGGACCGCAAACAATCCATTGGTCACGACGCCCGGCACGTCATTGAGTTTTTTTTCAAGTGCAATGGCGTCCGTAATGCTTAAACCAGACACATCCAGAATCTGATTGCCATTATCAGTGGTGAAACCTTCGCGCAATACAGGCTTGCCGCCTAGCGACGAAGCAACGCGCGCAACCGCTTGTCTTGCAATAGCAAGCACTTCAATAGGCAACGGAAACTTACCCAAGGTTTGTACAAGCTTTGACTCATCGGCAATACACACAAACTTTTGCGCAACGGAGGCGACGATTTTTTCACGCGTCAGCGCTCCGCCGCCGCCCTTAATCATGTGTAGGGAGGCATTAATTTCATCCGCACCATCTACATAGACGGGCATCGACTCGACTTGATTCAAATCGAGCACCACAATCCCTAAATCACTGAGTCGCTTTGCACTGCGCTCAGAGCTCGCGACGGCGCCACGAAAGCGTCCGCGAAAACGCGCCAACCCATCGATAAACAAATCAGCAGTGGAACCTGTACCCACCCCAATCACGGCATCAGGCGTGAGCATCGGCTCGATGAGCGAGAGCGCCGCCTCAGCAGCCTGCAATTTAAGATCTTGTTGAGAAAGCATACGATGTTCCTTTAGGATTTTTTTGGCGCATCAGGCGCGATATCGCCGATATCAGGATCGACCTCACCCTCATCAGGGTCCGTCTCAGCGACCTCGGGCGCGAATAACGCCTTTGCCTGCTCCTCGGGCATCGCCTCGACGTTCTTCAAACTACGCAGCATCATACGCGTGCGCGATTCGGTTTGTCCGATGCGACTACTCGCCGTGTCGAGTGATTTTTTGACATTTGCCAAGGTGTCGCCAAACTTACCAAACTCTGTTTTGACGGCACGCAGCACCTGCCAGACTTCAGAGGAACGCTGTTGAATTGCCAGCGTACGAAAACCCATCTGCAAGCTATTGAGCAGCGCCGCAAGGTTTGCAGGGCCAGCTACGTTCACCCTGAGGTCGTGCAACTTATCTAACAGGCCTGGCTGACGCAATACCTCTGCATAGAGACTTTCGCTAGGCAGAAACATGATCGCAAAATCCGTGGTGTGCGGCGGCGATATATATTTGGCGACAATCGTCTTAGCCTGAAGCTCAATTGCACGACCGAGCGCCGTGCCAGCCGCTTTCATGGCATCGCGATCCGCTAACTCATGCGCATCCATGAGACGCTCATACTCCTCTTTCGGAAACTTAGCGTCAATCGGCAACCAGACCGGTTCGTCGAACTGGCCCTGCCCCGGCAAGCGCACCGCGAATTCAACTTGTGCGTCGCTACCCGGCACCGTTTTGACGTTACGGGCATATTGATCCGGGGTCATGCTGTCTTCGATCAGCCGCGCTAACTGCACCTCTCCCCAGGTACCGCGAGACTTGACGTTTGTCAGCACGCGCTTGAGATCACCGACCCCGGCCGCGAGGGTCTGCATTTCACCCAGGCCTTTATGCACAGCCTCTAGGCGATCCGAGACAAGCTTGAAGGACTCCCCCAAACGCTGCTCCAGCGTCGCATGCAGTTTCTCATCAACGGTCCGGCGCATTTCATCGAGCTTGGCCGAATTGTCGGTTTGCAACGCCAACAAACGCTCCTCAACCGCATTGCGCAATTCAGTGATGCGTCGCTCATTGGCCTGAATGAGTGTTTGCAACTGTTCGGAAAATCCCGTGGCAAAACGATTGAGGGACTCGGCGCTTTCAGTGCGTCCAGCCGACGCATCGCGCGCCATGGCGGCACGAAAATCGTTATCGCTTTGAGCTAATTCGGTCCGTAGTGCGCGAGATGACTCAGCCAGTTCGGTGCGCAACTGACGGTGTGCCTCGGTTTGCTCTTGCCTAAGGCTGCGCTCGAGGCGCTCTTGTGCGCTTAGGATCTGATCGAGTTTTGGTTCGGTCGATGTCGCGCCGGCGCGTGTGGCACGCAGCCAAGCCAACACCGCGAAGAGCGCTGCGCAGACACTCGCAAGAGCGGTCACGATTGACAACAGATTGACATCCATCACTTGATTCCTAGCTTTTCAGCGAAACGCTTTTCATTAAAGCCAACCGACACGGACTGATCGGTATAAACCGTCAGCGGCCGTCTCACTAGCGCGGGATACGCCGCGATCAAACTGAGCCACTGCGCATCCGTCTGGGGCGCTTTTAAGGCATCATCCAAATTACGCCAGGTCATCGACGCGCGATTGACCAGTTTTTCCCAACCACCCAATGTTGCTGCCCACTTCTTAAGCGAGGCCTCTGGTAAAGGATGCTCACGATAATCTTCGAAACGATACGCAATGTTATGTTGATCGAGCCACGCGAGCGCCTTGACGCACGTGCTGCACTTCGTCAGGCCAAAAATCTTTAACGTCATTACTCGATTCATCCTAAAAATTGATCCACTCGCTGTATTTTACAAACCACAGTGGCTCAGGCGATGCAACACTGATCACCCACACCTACTCCATATGCTCGGTAAATCCCAACCACGCGTGCTGGTACGCACGACTGAGCGCCGGCCAGCCTAAGTGCTCTTGTTCGGGTACTACTTTTCGAATCGAGCGCAACAGACGCGATAAATTCTCGGCCCGCAATCCTTCATTCACGCCACCCGCACGACTACGATCAAAATCAATCAGCCAAATGCTGCCATCCTGATCCGCCATCACGTTGTACACATTCAAATCAGCGTGCCAGACACCAAAGGCATGCATCCTTGCAATCTCACGCCCAGCTTGCGCCCACACCTGTGGGTCTACTAGCCGAGCAAGCGGTTGCGCATCTGGAATCCTCACGGTCAGCAACGCCGCCTCGTATAACAGACCGCGTTTGTGGACACGCGCCGCAATCGGCTGCGGCACAGGCAGGCCTGCACGATACATCTGCCCGAGCAACTCAAACTCCGCGAAGGATCGGGTCTTTGCTAGCCCCGTCCAGACGTAACGCGTGCGCAGAAGCCTGGCAGCCCAGCCACCGCGACGGTAATGACGCAAAACGGCCTGCAACTGTCGCACGCGTAAAAACCATGCAGCGCTGCGCCCTCCCACACCAACTGGCGACGCTTCTAAGCGGAGATTATTCGGATCAAACCACGATTGAAGTTCATCGGGAGAAGGAACGGACTCTGCTTCAAACAGTCGAAAATCCGCGCGCACCCATTCGTTTGGCCCAATATTGATGGTCTGCACGTTAGGTTCATCAGCCATCTTTATTACGCATCCAGTCTGCCACCCCAAAAAATATTTCCAGCATGCGTTCAATCAAGCGATCGTCATAGGAAAGATCTTTCATGGCGCGTCCCATACATAACAACCACTGGTCACGCTCTAGGATGCCAATTGAGTATGGCAGGTGTCGTGCACGCAACCGCGGATGTCCAAAGCGTTCAATGTAGTGCTGTGGCCCACCAAAATAACCGCATAAATACCAAAACAACTTATCACGTGCTTGATCGAGAGAGGCGCCATGTACCTGACGCAAGACCGTAAGATCCTCATCGACATCCATCACATCATAAAACCGATCGACGAGCTGACGAATACCTTGCTCGCCACCAAGAATCTCAAAAACGGACGGTTGGGTTTCAGTCGTTTGGGTCATGGTTTTAAGTTCGCTTCGCCAAATTATTGATGCCGCAGAATAGTAAGCGGAGGGGTCTTCAACACCCCTTGAAGAACAAGGGCTCCCGCCAACCATGCTCCCAGCATACATACTGCCACCCCAACGAGCCAGGGCCAAAGCGAAAACTGCATGTCGAACTCAAACACCCAGGTCGACAAGGCCCATGCGGCCAGATTCGCACCGAGCGAAGCCAATACCCCCGCCACCGCGCCAACAGCCAACAATTCAGACCGCATGGCACTCGCCAGTTGCCGCCGTGAGGCACCAAAAGCCCGCAGAAGGGCCGCTTCACGGACACGCTCATCGCGCGTCGCCGTCAACGCAGCCGCCAAGACCACCGCTCCAGCAAGCAAAGAAAAGACAAACAATCCTTGTACGGCCACCGCCACTTTATCGAGGATGCTCTGTAACTGGCTCAGAATCGCGCCCACATCAAATACCGTCAAATTAGGAAAGCGCGCGAGTAACTCTTGTGTGATGCGTGTGCCCTCAGGAGGCAAATAAAAGGCAGTCATCCAAGTTTGTGGGGCCTCGGTTAAAGCTGCAGGAGTCAAAATCGCAAAGAAATTGGCACGCATGGAATCCCAATCTACTTTGCGCAAGCTCGTCACCACTACTTTGACGGACTCTCCGGCTACATCGAACTCAAGCGTATCGCCGAGCTTCAGGCGCAAGGACTTGGCCAGACTCAACTCAAGAGAGACCTCATGCGCGTTAGCATCTAGGTCGCGACCCGCCACGATCTGGTTGATCTCTGGAAGCTTGCTTGCATAGGACAAATTGAACTCTCGTTCAACTAAACGTTGGGCACGGGCATCTGTATAGTCTGCGGCACTCACTGCGGTTGCGTTGTTGGCAATCAGTCTGCCGCGAATCATCGGCGAAAGCCGCACGGTCTCTAGCCCTTCCTTCGATAACGCGCGTCGCACCTCATCGACCTGATCGGTTTGGACGTTAATCAAAAAACGATTAGGTGCATCAGCCGGAAGCGTACGTTGCCATCCCGCCAACAAATCTGTACGAACGATCGCAAGCAACAAAATTGCCATCATGCCGATTGCCAGCGCACTGGTTTGGGCCACTGTTGCTCCACGTCGACGGATGACGCCAGCAAGCGCAAAACGCAGAACAGGGAAGGCATCGAGATGCACGCGACATTTACCCAACAACCAAAGACAGGCAAGACTGACCAAGGCAAATATCCCAGCAGCCGCCACAAAACCAGCCGCAAGCCCAGCACCAAGTTTGATGTCCTGGGCGACCCACCACATCAACACCAAGAATCCGCCGAGGCCCAGCGCATAACCCAACCAGCTTTGCAATGGAATGGGAAGCGCTTGCGTGCGCAAAATTTGCGATGGCGGTACGTGTCGCAACGCCTGCAACGGCGGCCAGGCAAAGGCCAATAACAGCCATAAACCAGCAAAGAGACCTTGAGCAGCCGGCATCCATCCTGCGCTGGGCAATTCCGCACCGACCAGCCCCGCTAGTAACTGGACGCCAGCCGTCTGGACAAACCATCCGATTAAACATCCGAAAAGCGAGGCGACTACACCGACGACGACAAATTCACCAATCAAAATTGTAGATACTTGCCGCTGCGTCGCACCTAAACAGCGCATCATGGCGACGCTGTTGCGATGCCGCTGACCAAACCGACGCGCACCAAGCGCGACAGCCACCGCAGCGATCAAGACAGCCAGCATCGCCACTAAGGATAGGAACTGCTGCGCGCGATCCAAGGAGCGTCGAATTTCCGGACGACCGGACTCCACGGTCATAATCTTTTGTCCCGAACGCATGACCGAATTCAGCCAACCACGATAGCGCTCAACCTCAGCGGCATCGCCAGCGATCAGCAAGGCATACGCAATACGACTACCTGGTGCAATGAGGCCCGCACGCAGCAAGTCTTCCGCACGCAGGATGACACGCGGTGCAAGGTTGACAAACTGAGGCCCACGATCTGGCTCGTACGCGATCGCACGTGCAATAGTGAGTGTCAGGTCTCCGACCTTGAGGGCCTGTCCAATTTTTAATCCGGTCTGGGCAAGAATTTGTGGATCCACCCACACTTGCCCGATTTCAGGGGCTGTGGTCGTGGTGAGCTCTGGACCGCCTAACACGGTGACCGTGCGTAAGGCGCCACGCAGTGGATAGCCAGACTCCACGCCTTTTAACGACGCAAGCATCAAACCGCTATCCCCTCCCACCATCGAAGGAAACTGCCAACTGCGCACAGTATGCAACCCGCCCGCTTGCGCGCGCGACAACCAACTATCCGGTATCGCGCTTGACGATTCCACCACCAGATCGGCACCCAGCATTTGTACGGCATCGCGTTCAAGCGCGCGGCCAACACGATCCGCTAAAAATCCAACGCTTGTGACCGCCGCCACAGCAATCAGCACAGCCAACGCGAGCAACCGTAAATCACCCGCTCGGGCGTCGCGCCAACATTGCTTAAAAATCAGTTGTAAGGTCTTCATGCGCGTAAACGATCCAAGGCATCCTGCAATCTGTCGACGCCCCAGACCTCGAGACCTTCGATCGCTTGTCGTGGAGCATTCGCTTTGGGAATGATTGCAATCGAAAAGCCAAGTTTGGCC
>CAIUZV010000355.1 GCA_903903735.1 uncultured beta proteobacterium
AACTAATCGAGGGAGAACTGATCCAACAGGACGACGAGGTGGACGAGCTGTCCGAAGACTAGGAAGAGATCCAACAAGCCAAACTTAAGAGCCATTGGGCGGCGTTAGAAAAAGTTGTGGGCGCTGAGCCGCGCATCGCCAGCGTGGCGGCAGACTTGGTGGCGCACTTTGAGGAGCGCAACAACGCGCAAGATGGTAAAGCCATGGTGGTGGCCATGAGCCGTGAGATTTGCGTGCACCTTTACAACGAGATCATCCGCTTGCGCCCTGACTGGCACAGCGATGACCCGGAGCAAGGCACCATCAAAATCGTGATGACGGGAAGCGCGAGTGACAAGGCTCTACTTCGCCCCCACATCTACAGCAGCCAAGTAAAAAAGCGACTGGAAAAGCGCTTTAAAGACGCCAAAGATCCCCCTCAAGCTGGTGATTGTGCGCGACATGTGGCTCACAGGTTTTGACGCGCCGTGCGTGCATACCCTTTATGTAGACAAGCCCATGAAGGGCCACAACCTGATGCAGGCCATTGCCCGCGTGAACCGCGTGTTCAAGGACAAGCAGGGCGGCTTGGTGGTGGACTACATCGGAATTGGCGAAGACCTGAAGGCCGCCATGAAGGAGTACACCGCCAGCAAAGGCCGAGGCAAGCCCACGGTGGATGCTCGCGAAGCGCTAGCCGTGATGCTAGAAAAGCTCGATGTGCTGAGGGCAATGCTATATGGCTTCGACTATTCAGGGTTTTTGACCGGTGGACACAAAACTCTGGCTGGGGCTGCCAACCATGTGCTGGGCATCAAGTCAGAGAAAGAGCGCGACGGCAAAAAGCGCTTTGCCGACAACGCGCTAGCCATGAGTCATGCGTTCAGCCTGTGTTGTACTTTGCCCGAGGCTAAAGAGCACCGCGACGAGGTGGCATTCATGCAGGCGGTGAAGGTAATACTGACCAAGCGCGAAGCCAGCGCCCAGCGCAAAACCAATGAAGAGCGTGATTTGGCGATTCGGCAGATCATCAGTTCAGCTGTGGTGTCTGGCGAGGTAGTGGATATCTTTGCGGCCGTAGGTCTCGACAAGCCCAATATTGGTTTGCTTGACGACGACTTTTTAGCGCAGGTGAATAACTTGCCGGAGAAAAACCTCGCGGTGGAACTGCTAGAGCGTTTGCTGCAAGGCGAAATCAAAAGCCGCTTTGCCAGCAACGTGGTGCAAGACCGCAAGTTCAGCGATTTGTTAGCCGATGTGATTCGTCGTTATCAAAACCGAAGTATCGAAACCGCGCAAGTCATGGAAGAGCTGATCTCCATGGCCAAGAAGTTCCGAGAGGCAGCTAACCGGGGCGACCAATTGGGCCTGCGTGAGGACGAGGTGAAGTTTTATGACGCGCTGGCCAACAATGAATCGGCGGTGCGCGAACTTCAAGACGCGACGTTGAAGAAGATCGCCCAAGAACTTACGAAGAGCCTGCGCGATAACCTGACGGTGGACTGGTCGGAGCGTGAAAGCGTGCGGGCCAAATTGCGACTAATGGTCAAGCGCATTCTGAAGAAATACAAATACCCCCCTGATCAAGCCGACTTTGCAGTTCAGCTAATACTTGAGCAAGCTCAAGCTCTTGGCGAAGAATGGATGCCTCTAGAAGTTGCAGTATGAAAGCTCATCTGACAACTGTTTGGAATAAAGTCGGAATCTATCAATGACAAAATCATCAGACGATGCATGGAAAAAGTCAGTAGACGATCGCTGGGCAGCAAAAGGACTTAATGACTATGTAACGCTAGTTAAAATTTTCGAACAAGCTAAAGTTGCAGCGAAAGACGGCAATATTCTTGCGCAGCTTGTGGTTGGAAATATGTACTCGCAAGGTCAAGGCGTTATTCAGGATTACGTTGAAGCTGTGCGATGGTATAGATTGGCGGCAGAACAAGGTTGTGAAGACGCACAAAGTGCATTAGGCAATATCTACAGAGATGGACAAGGTGTGGTGAAAGATGTTGCTGATGCTTTGAGATGGTTCAAGTTGGCAGCAGAACAAGGCAGCACATCGGCTCAATTCGAATTGGGCGACATGTATAGATCCG
>CAIUZV010000356.1 GCA_903903735.1 uncultured beta proteobacterium
CGATGAAGACGCCTGCACACTCAAGAGGTGAACGGGCGGCCTGTCGATCGGGTGGAAAGTCCAAGCACAGACCGTGCAATCAGACTGGGCCCGAACGCTCGAATGGCCCGAGGATTCTGACTCGTGGGCATCTAGCTTAATGAATTTAGTGCCCGTCGTCGTACAAATTTCTATTAAGAAATCTTGTCCGGAAGATGCACTCAATACAACATGACTGAGAGCCGGCGCGCATAGATTAAACAGCATCACCAGTAAGGCGATGCTGCTTAGAATACGTTTACGCGCGTGCAGGACGACATTCATGACGAAAGTATAGTTCAGGATACAAGGCTATTGCGGCTGAATGCCGATATCCCTGACAACCTTTCCCCAAATCTGAGTCTCGCGCCCGATGATTTCAAGAAACTCAGCGCTAGAGCCTCCCGCAGGCTCCGCCCCATCCGCCTGGATTTTCTCTCGTGCGGCTGGCTTTTTAAGGATGTCATTCACAACGAGATTTAATTTTTGGACGATATCATTGGGCATCCCTTTAGGACCAATTAAGCCATACCAAAGTGTCGCTTCATAGCCAGGGAACCCACTTTCAGCAATCGTCGGCACATTGGGTAGCGCCTGTATGCGATCCGGTGTTGTCACCGCTACAGCATTAATTTTTCCAGTCCGAACATGTGGCAGTGCACTGGCTGTTGCCGCAAAATAGAGATCAACTTGATTCGCAATCAAGTCGACTAAAGCGTTCCCACCACCTTTGTAAGGAATGTGGGTCATCTTGATATCGGCGCGCTGATTAAAGAGCTCATTCGCCAAGTGAATGACACTGCCCTGACCAGATGACGCAAAGTTAATCGCACCAGGTGCTTTCTTCGCAGCCGCAATGAGCTCTGGGACGGTCTTGATTCCGCTCTTGTTTGACGTGACCGCCAACATGGGACCCGCACTGACTCGTACAACCGGAGTCATATCTTTGAGCGGATCAAACTTAAGCTTATAGAGACTTGGATTCACCGTATAGCTCGACGAGATGAGGGTCAAGGTGTAGCCGTCCGGTGCGGCAGCAAGCCCCGCCTCGACACCAATCAATCCGCCCGCTCCCGTTCGGTTCTCGACCACAACAGGCTGACCCAAGACCTCAGCCATTTCTTTGGCCATATAACGCGCCAGGACGTCCGCACCACCACCCGCCACAAAGGTCACGATGATACGGATCGGTTTGTCGGGATAACTGGCGTGCGCAAAGGAGCTAGTGATCAGTACAGTCGCCAACAAACAGGCCTTCAAACAACTCACAATATTTTTCACGGGAACTTTGTCTCCTTTAAGCGCCTTAGCCCGTCTATTTTTTTAGGATCATGGCTTTGATTTGATCAAGCGTGACATAACCTTTCTTGTCGACATCGATTTTGCTAAACGAAGAGGCAATACGTGGCATGCCAGCCTTCGCTTCTTCTAGTGTCAACTTACCATCCGCATTTTTATCCGCTGCAGCGAAACGCTCTTCTGCTTGCTTGATTTCGCTGGCCTGGGTGGCGGTCATTGTCTGGGCAGCACAAACTGTACTCAGCGAAATACCCATCAGGGCGACGAGACTAACTAAAGCAAGACGAATATTCACAAGAACTCCAGGTGACGAGGTGAGAAAATTTGACTGTAGCACTAGTTAACCGGGACACGCCTTGCAACTCCTCACTAAACCTACACTCAAATTTATTGAGCCAAAGATGCAGGTATATTAGAGATCGAGACAATCACACGTCAAACCCTCTTTCTTACTTCACACTGGGCGACTGACCACCATGAAAATTACAAAAATCGAACCATTACATATCGGACAATTCATGTTTGCCCGCATCAGCACCGACGCGGGCATTACGGGATTCGGTGAAGCCGGCACCTGGGGGCATATCGAAGCAGCTGGGATTTGTATCAAGCGCTTTGCAGAATACCTTGAAGGTAAAGACCCCTTCCCCATTGAGCACCACTGGAACGTTATGCATCGTTTCAGTTACTTTCAGGGGATGGCAGAAAACGCAGCGATATCCGCGATTGATATGGCCTTATGGGATATCAAGGGCAAAGCGCTTGGCGTGCCGATCTTTGAATTGCTGGGCGGCGCGGCACGGACCAAAGCGCGCATTTACGGACATATTTATGAAAACACGATCGAAAAAATGTTGGTCGAATGTGAAGTAAAGATGAACGCAGGCTTTACGGCCTTCGGTCACCTCAACCCCTTTCTTGATGAAGGCAATGACAAGGTCTACTTTAAGACCCACATCAAGAAGATGCGTGATGCGATTGAGAACACCGAGCGTATGCGCGATGTTGTCGGTGATCGCGTCGATCTCCTCATCGAAATTCATCGACGTTTGACGCCCGCAGAAGCGATTGTCTTCGCACGAGGTATTGAGCATACGCATCCCATGTTCATCGAAGATCCGATTCGCCCAGAGAGCAACGACGCCATGGCACGCGTCGCCGAAAAAATTAACATCCCTATCGCAACGGGCGAACGCTTTTCAACAATCTATGAATTCCAAGCGCTCATGGCGCGAGGCGGTGTGGAATATGCGCGCGTCGATCTGTGTTTATGCGGAGGCATTACGGGGGCTAAAAAAGTGGCCGCAATCGCCGAAGCGTTTCAAGTGCAAATCGTGCCGCACAATCCGCTCTCACCAATCGGTCTTGCAGCGTGTCTACAGCTTGCTGCGGCTATTCCAAACTTCGCCATTCAAGAATATGCAACAGGGTTCGAGGCCGGCACCTTCGAATCGCGCCCTGAGCATCTTGGCAGCAACATTGTCGATAAAGTTCCCCTGCCGAAAGATGGCTTTGTCGATATTCCTACCGGCCCTGGCTTGGGGATGAATCTGTTACCTGACGCACAGAAAATTCGTCCGCCGCTCTTAAAGCCTATCTCGATGCGCCCCCACTTCGATGGGTTTATTGTTGATCAGTGATTGAACAAAGACGAAAAAATACCCGCCAAGGCGGGTATTTTTTTATTTGGCTTCTCCCTAATTACATTGCAGCGCCGCTTAAGACCTTTGACTTTAATTCCTGATATTCCGCGTCGCTAATCGCACCGCTATCAAACAGCGCTTTCGCCTTTTGCAATTTTTCAAAGATTCCATCGACATTTGATGACCGATTATTGTCGGTATTGCCCATGCTGACCACGGTCGCGCCGCTTGCGGCACGGCGTTCTTCTAAATCGCGAATCCGATTTTTTTCTTCCCACTCCTGCTCTTTACCCTGAGCAAATGAGTAGATCTCTGATGCCACAGCAGTGGGCACGCCATCAATCACGATGGGACGTCCCCCTGCATTAGTCAGGAACACCAACTTGGATCCAGAGAGCGCTGGGATGGTGTTTTCAGAAAGCTGCACATCTTTCAGATCTTTCCATTGGTAGTCTTTCATATTAAAGCCACCGAGAATCGAGCGTCGAATTTGAATCAGACGACTACTGGTAATGGCGATCAACTCACGGCGTGTAAACAGTGCGTGTACACGCATCTGGATGCCAGTCGTCACAACAGTCTCACCTTTGATGAGCGCACCCTGTAATTTAGTTTTGGCTTTTTCTGCACGCGCTGGGCCTCCGGCAAAAACCATCCAGCAATAAAACACAAAGAAGACAGCAGCGATAACGACAGCTTCTACACCTGCCGCGATAGGCAATACTAGGAATAAAAACCAAAAAATAATGAACGAGAGGATTTTAATAAGACCAATCACGTGAGTACTCCGGGGCAGGTAATTTGAGATGGCGCGATCTGTTGTCGCACCTCATTTTACTAAGAGCGTTTAGAACAATTATCAGAATGGCATGGATTGTAACTCCAATCCTGCCCACCATCGCTACGAGGTCGCAATCACGGCGTCGAGCGCTACCGCACCAGATTCCATCACGAGAACAGGATTGACGTCCATACTTGTGATCTGCGGATACTGCACTGCCAACTCTGAAATACGACATAGTGCATCAATCAGTGCTTCGCGATCATAGTGTGGCCCGCCACGAAACCCATCGAGCAAGACTGAACCTTTCACCGAGGCCACCAGCTTTGCCGCCGACGCGCGGTCCAAGGGTGCAGAAGCCATCGCGACGTCCTTGTAGAGTTCAACCATCACTCCACCCATTCCGAACATGACCATCGGACCAAAAACTGGATCGCGATTGACTCCGATCAAGGTCTCAACGCCGCGCGTCAACATCGTGGCGACCAGGACGCCGTCGATCTGCGCCTTTGGATAAGCCGCCTGCGCTCTTTGCAGGAGCAAGGCAAACGCATCGCGCAACGCGGACTCGGTCTGAATATTTAAGATCACTCCACCGATTTCAGTTTTGTGCGCAATGTCGGGGGAAGCAATCTTCGCGACTACTGGGTAGCCCATCGATGATGCGACCGCCACAGCACGCTCAACCGACGCGCATACCTCTTCACGTGTGATGCTCACACCATGCTGCTGAAGAAAGGATTTTGCCTGGGCCTCACTCGCCACCGGTGCCGACAGCTCTCTTGTCGGCGATAAAGGCAACACCTGTCGCAAACTTTCGCCTCTTCGCCCGATTTCACGCATGGCCGCAAGCGCCGCAATGGCACGCGTCGGATCTTCAAATACGGGGATGCCCACCTGCTCGAGCGCTCGACGCACGCCTGTCTCACTTGGCATGATCACCATGATCATGCGAGCAGGGTTTTTTGTCTTCAACTCAATCAACGCCGCCTGCGTATTTTTAAATACCTCGGGCGCCAGTGCATTATTCGCTAAGTACAACAAGAGCGCGTCACCAGCGGTGTGTCGCAAAATGCAATCCCCAACCTGAACCGTCGCCGCATGGTTAGTCGCAACCTGTGCAGTCGTATCGTATGGATTACGGCCTGTGCCATAAGGCAAGATCTCCGCAAGCTCAGTTAACAAGGGTTGGCTAAAGGGCACCAAGTCCAGTCCAAAGCGCGCGGCATCGTCCGCCAACAACACGCCAATTCCACCAGAAACTGTCACGAGCGAAACACGATCATTGATCGAAACACCAGAGGTCGCAATCAGGTACGCAATATCAATCATCTCTTCAATTGAGCGCGCTCGCCATGCACCGGCCTCACTAAAAATCGTGTCGTATACGCGGTCATCCCCCGCAAGTGAACCCGTATGCGTCGCTGCCGCAACAGAGCCAACCTCAGACGCACCCACCTTCATAATGACAACCGCTTTGCCCGCTTGCGATGCCTTACGAATCGCTTGTCGCAGCAGTTCACCATTTTTACAACTTTCAAGGGATGCGCAAATGACTTTGGTACTCGGATCCTCAGCAAGGTAATCAATACATAGCGCGACGTCTACATCGGCTTCATTACCGGTTGCCAGAGTGCGGCTCATCCCCACACCGCGCAAGTCGGCCATGACATAGGCACACGACCCAAATGCACCGCTTTGCGTCACAAACGCCACTTGCCCTGCGGCTGGCGCTACACCTCGGGCGAACGAACTTGAAAAGGTACAAAACACACCGTTGGCAGGACTCAGCGCACCGAGAGAGTTTGGCCCGATCATTCGCATGCCCGCTTCACGGGCAATTGCTAACAATCGATCTTGTGCGACACGCCCCTCCGGCCCCATCTCCCCAAAGCCAGAGCTCAACACCAGTAAGATTTTGACGCCCTTCTTGGCGCAGTCACGTACCGCTGCTTCAACGTGCTGAGACGGAACGATAATGATCGCTTGATCGACAGGATCGGGAATCGCGCTCACTGACGGGAACGCTTGAAGGCCTTGGACTTCAGGAGAGCTCGGATTAACCGGGAAAATTTTTCCCTTGAAGCCATATGTTTTTAAAAAATGAATCGTACGTCCACTTAGCTTATTGCGATCGCTCGACGCGCCAATCACAGCAACTGAACTAGGATTAAACAGCAGGTCTAAGTCATGCATGTTGCTCGGCATTCCGCGAAAAGTTAGATAA
>CAIUZV010000357.1 GCA_903903735.1 uncultured beta proteobacterium
ATCAGCGACGAACAGATGTTGCCTGGCGTGTCTGGGCTCAAAGGGCCTTTCACCTGCCTGAACTCTGCGCGCTTTGGTATCGCCTGGGGTGCGTTGGGTGCCGCCGAATTCTGCTGGCACATGGCGCGTCAGTACACGCTGGATCGCAAACAGTTTGGACGCCCGTTGGCTGCTAACCAGCTGATCCAGAAAAAACTCGCGGATATGCAAACCGAAATCACACTTGGCCTTCAAGGCTGCTTGCGTCTCGGTCGGATGAAAGACGAAGGTACGGCCGCCGTTGAGATCACTTCAATCATGAAGCGTAACTCTTGCGGCAAAGCCTTGGACGTGGCGCGTATGGCGCGTGACATGTTGGGCGGCAACGGCATCTCGGACGAGTTTGGCGTGGCGCGTCACCTCGTCAATCTTGAGGTCGTCAATACCTACGAAGGTACGCACGACGTGCACGCTCTCATCCTTGGTCGCGCACAAACAGGGATTCAGGCGTTTTTCTAGAGCGTACAGCGGCGTTCGCAGATCCGCGAATGCCGCTTGCTCTTTCAAGACAATCAGGCGCTGAGCAAGCCTTTAAGTTTTCTCACGGCACAATCTGGTGTCGTTAAAATTCTCGCGCTCGTTTTGACATCAGGATGCAGCGCAGCCTGCGCCATTGAAAACTGACCCAAGACGATTGTTGGATACTGATCCAGACCGTTGACCCGCTGCGCAATTAATCGATCATGCTCGGGTCCGCGGTGCGCCAAGAGCGCATCTAATGCACCCTCCACCATAAAAGAATCGACGTCAGGCTTGAGGTGTTGTGCGGCAGCCATTTCCAACAGCTCGCTACGAAGTGCCTGCACGGAGGGCGTAAAGGTTGTCAGCATTGCGGCCTTACCACCAATCGCCAGCAACTCTTCAAATAGCGCCTGATTGGGCGTGAGGATCGGAATGCGCTGCAAAGTCTTGAGGTGGTTGATGGCCTCACCAAATGCCGAGCAGGTAAACAGGATGGCATCCGCTCCGGCATCGACACAGTACTGCCCGAGCCGAGCAAAGCGCTCGACCATACGCGGGGTCATTTTTCCATCGATCAACATATCAATCGCAAGCGATTCGTCTAACAAATTCACAATGCTCGCTTCTGGCCACAACTTCTTAAAACTGTTTGAGGCAGGCGCCATAGAGACATCCACGGCATGCACTAAAAATATTCTGGGCGTTGCGTTCATGAACCTATTCCGGCTGAATTCCTGCGTCTTTGACAACCTTTCCCGCCCGCGCGATCTCTGCATCAAGCAGCGCAGCCAACTCTTTGGGACCACCGATCATTGGGGCAGCACCAATCGATCGGATTTTTGCGTCTGTCTCTGGATCTGCCAGCACGAGGGCTAACTCCTTGGCTAACCGGTCGATGATCGGCTTAGGCGTCTTGGCTGGAGCAAATACTGCCACCCAGGCGCTGTAGTCAAAGCCAGGCAACCCAAGTTCACTGACCGTTGGTAATTCTGGAGCCTGTTGTACGCGCGTCAAACTCGTCACCCCAATCGACTTAATTTTGCCAGATCGGATGTTTGGAACCGAGGTCGCAACAGGCTCACAAATGATTTCTAACTGCCCCCCCATCAGGTCATTGAGTGCCTGGGGCGAACTCTTATAGTTGATCGTCTTTATGTCGATACCCGCGGCAGTCTTGAACATTTCCATACAAATCTTGGAACCGACCGTGGCCGTGCCATAGTTAAATTTTCCCGGATTCGCCTTAGCGAGGGCAATAAATTCCTGCAGCGTATTCGCCGGAACGTTAGGGCCAATCACCAGGATGTTATAGAAATCTTTCAACGCCATCGATACTGGTTCTAAGTCCTTGGTCGGATGAAACGGCAAGCTTTTTCGTAAATGGAAATTAGCGGCCAAGGTCGTACTGGAGCCAAGCACCAAGGTGTAACCATCCGGGTCCGCCTTCGCACCCGCGTTGACGCCGATGATGCCCTCCGCACCCGGACGATTTTCTACCACCACCTGCTGTCCCAAGCGCTGCGAGAGCTTGCCTGCAACCACGCGCGCGACGACATCCGTCGCACCACCGGCCCCGAGCGGAACAATAAGCTTGATCGCTTTAGAGGGATAAACGTCTTGCGCCATGACGCTGGCGCTGCATCCCAGCACAATGGAAGAAATACCCACGAGTGTTTTGAATAGCTTAGCCATCTAGGTCTCCTTGTCGGCTTACCGACATTTTTCTTTTATTTTTAAAACAACAATCAAACAGTCGGGATTGATCCGCCATCTAACGGCAACACAATCCCATTCATAAATTCTGACAACGGACTTGCAAGCCAAGCCACTGCGCGCGCGACATCTTCAGGCTCCCCCTTGCGCGCCATGTATTCTGGGTTGGCGGTCGCAATCGTTGCGAGTTGCGCGGTCAAGGCATTGAGTCGCTCGGACGCAATGGGACCTGGCGCGATCGTGTTCGCACGAATTCCCTGGTGCTGGTAGGCGTCTGCGATACCTTTTGTAAGCAGATTGATGGCCGCGTTCATGCTGCCACCTGGCAAATGGGCAGGTGACGGCAGTCGGCCCGCCTTGCCCGAGATGTTTACGATTGTTCCACTACCTGCGGCAATCATATGGGGCAGCACAGCGCGCATCGTTCGCACATACACCATCAGCTTACTTTGAAAGGTACGCTCCCAATCTTCATCGGTCAGCTCAGTAAATTTTCCAAAGGTTGGCAAGGCAGTGGAGTTCACCAGAATGTCGATTCGACCTGCCTCGCGCACTATTGCACCGGCGGCAGCGTCTACAGGGGCCGACTGCGTCGCATCGAGCACTTGCACAACTGCGAGACCACCCGCACGAGTGATGCGATCGCATACTGCCTGGAGCTTGGTCTGATTACGTCCGCTTAGCCAGACTCGTACGCCTAGGTCGGCCAACATGAGAGCGATTGCTGAACCGATTGCGCCGGAGGCACCTAACACCCAAGCGGTTTTGCCGGAAAGTTTAAGATCAAGGTGCGTTGCAACAACCATACGTCTCCATATTTTTTATATGAGGCGGGCTACCTCGGCCTCGCGAGCATCGTTCCACAAGGCAGGCGCTCATGTCAAGAACTTGTGGAAGATGCAGCTAGATATCCGGTAATATCAGCCGACACACGACAGATGCCCCAGCATCGAAAGAACATGGAGATATTATGAAGACTACAATTTTGTTTGGCTTTGCAGCACTGCTCGCAACCAGTCTCACCGCGCTGAGCCCGACGACCACCCACGCTCAAAGCGCAGCGGATCGTCCTATTAACGTCATTATTCCTTTCGCACCGGGTGGCGGGACGGACGTCCTCGCGCGGCGTGTCATGCCAAGGATTGCCGAAAAACTTGGCACAACGACAACTATCGAAAACAAGCCGGGCGCTTCAGGCTCAATTGGCGCTCAATTCGTTGCACGTGCGGCGCCCGATGGAAAAACACTTCTTGTTGGTTCAGTTTCCGAAATTGGAATTAACCCGGGCCTGTATCCCAAACTTCCCTATAACGTTGACCGTGACTTTGTCGCAGTCACGGCTCTGGCCGCTGCGCCGATGGTACTCGTGGCGCATCCCTCTTCAGCCGTCAAGACGGCTGGCGACTTAGTGCGACTTGCTAAAGCCAGCCCAGGAAAGATTAATTTTGGATCAGCGGGTGCTGGAAGCGGCGCGCACATGGCCGCCGAACTATTTATCTTTGAGACCAAGATCAAACTCACCCATGTCCCCTATAAAGGTACGGGGGCTGTCACGGCAGACATGCTGGGACAGCAACGTGATATGGTGCTATTTGCACCGCTACCCGCCGTCGCCGGTATCGTGCGCTCTGGTCAACTGGTCGCCATCGCACAAACCGGTAAGCAACGATCCTCAGCAATGCCCGATGTGCCAACCTTTATTGAAGCGGGCGTACCTGGGTTCGATATGGACTACTGGTATGGCTTAGTTGCGCCGGCAAAAACCCCAGCCGAACTCCGCAACAAAATCCATTTGGCCGCTCTCGATATCCTGAGCCAACCAGAAGTGATTGCCGACTTGGCTAAGCTAGGTCTCATTCCTACCATCACAACTGAAAAAGACTTTGCAGACTTCATTCAGGCAGATATGGCGAAGTGGGCACGTGTCGTGAAAGCAGCAGATCTCAAGCTGGACTGATAACGGTGCCATCAGGGGTTGGATACGTTGTGCCTATCCTTGTTTTTTGTTTGCCAATAACTGCCCATGGCCTGGAATCGACCAGCCTCCACCGATTAAATTCATCGTGGCCCAGATGGCGCAACTATTTGTACTCAGCACAGGCTTACCGGTATCTTTTTCGAGAGCCTCAATAACCTCTAATGTCATCCAGTTGCCGCATGCCAAAAATATTGCATCCGCCTCTGGATGATCCGCTTGACGGCCAAGGTCGTACGCTGTTTGAGCCGAGAGGTGACCCACTTCAATATTGCTGATAATACCCATCGCCATTTGTCGCAAGACGCTCACGCCGCTGGCTTCAATGAACGCAGCAACGGTTTGATTGGTGCCTTCGCCCCACGGCGCTGCCAACACGATCTTCTTGATATTCAATAATGAAAAGGCTTCCAACATTGCCGTGGCGGCTGTTGTCGCCGGCTTGCCGCACGCTTGTTCAATACGCGCACAAATTTGTTTGTCATAGCCTTTGCCCAAACGCGTCGAAGGCGCCGTAGCCGAAAGCACAACCGCATCAACTGCAGCATCCTTGAGTTTCTCAGCCTCAGATTCAAGCTCAGCCACGATTTTGATCGTCGACTCAGGATCAATATTACGCAAGGTCAAGCGCGCGCAATGCAGCGACACATCGTCTGGCAATACTTCAGCGAACTCTGGCTCTTGTGTCGTATTCGAAGACGGTAACAACAAACCGAACCGTTTTGGCTTTTTTATCATGATCTACGCTCGACTTTCAATGTTTTTTGAAACATGACGACCTGCTAATCGTCCAGAAATAAACGCCCAACCGAGGTGGTGCCCATGCCCTTCCAACAGCAGTCCGCCTTGACCAGCCGAGCCTGCAGCATAGAGGCCAGGGATCACACTGCCATTTGAATGAAGGACCTGCAATTGCTCGTTGACATTCAAACCACCGTCGGTAAAGACGACGTAGCTCTTGACGGGCCCTAACGCAAAAAACGGACCCTGAGTAATGGCAGGACGCTCTCCACGCTCAGTCTCGTTATACCGTTGCACACTCGCCGATAAGGCCTTCGGGTCCACGCCCATGCTTTGTGCCAACTCTTCAATACTCTGCGCTTGATGAAAGATATCAGGCCGATTGCGTCGGTAGTCAGCTAAGTACGCGTACGCTACACCAGGCGCCGTTGAAATAAAGTAAGGCCACGCGGAAAACTTCTCGGCCACCGCTTGATCAAAGACAATCCAACCCACTCGGTCCGGCTGCTTAGCCATATCGCGATTGGGTTTGCTCAACTCATCGGTGAATCGCTCTCCCAGTTTGTTAATCAACACTCCACCCTGTTTGTACAGATCCGTCGATGGGCTCACGGCAGTCGTCAAGAAACTCATGAGGAACGGACGCAAAATGCACTTGGGCAGATAGTTCGCTGAGGCCGCGATCAGTTGCGCTATCCACTTTTTAGGCGGCAGTTTTTGCAATAAATTTGGACGCGTCGGTGCGATAAACCGCATGATGGGCCCTCGCACAATGTCGCCATTCACAACTTTTGCACCAATTTGCATCGCAATACGGTGGCCATCCCCGGTGGCTGTCGTGTTAATGGCGTCGACCAACGCAACATCAGCGTTTGCCAAACTCGCCTTTAAATCTCCGGCTGCGCTGTAGTCTCCACTTGCCAATACGACTCCACAACGCGTGTGGATCTTCTGCATCGCGCCGTCCGGCGTACGAACCTGCGCGCCGACTACACGGTCACCTTCAAGCAACAAGCTGTCCAAGGCGGTATTCATTCGCATGTCTACTCCTAGCTGCTGACAATGACGCGTCAAATGATAGGCAAACGACTTGGAGTTCGGTACGACGTTATGCATGCGCGCCACACGATGGGGTGGCTCCTCTTCAGGGCCAACAAACACCACACCTAAGCTCATCAACCAGTCGATCATTTCTGAAGTATTGTCTACAAGGATGCGACGTAACGTTAAGTTGTCGCGTGGTGCAAGCTCGCCGGCGTGTTTTGCCATGTCCTCGAAATGCGCATCGGTGCTGTCTACGATCCCCGCTCGACGCTGATGGGGCGTGCCGGTTGCGGTAATGGACCCTACCGACCATGAGGTCGAGCCACCTGTTTCAGCATTCTTTTCTAAGAGGATGACTTTGCGTCCAGCCAACGCGGCCTCTGAGGCCGCCGCCAAGCCCGCACCACCTCCGCCCACCACTAGAACGTCTGTCTCAATTGTTGTTGCCACGTTATCTTTACCTCAAGGAATAATCTTTTGCGTTCTAAAGAAATCAAAGCCTTCCAACCACATCTTGGGCGTATTCACGCGCTCATGGAAACCGTCTGTGGCGGCCTTACGCATGTCCGACACCACATCCCATTGCAACGACATCACGTAATCACCATAGGGCCACTGCGCAAGTGCTACTAGGTTCGAATTCTGTAAGCCATACTTACTCGTCATATGCGACCACGTCTGCGCATGCTGATGTGCAAAATCAGCAAACGTGCAATCTTCGGGAGCACCGCACTCCATCTCAAAATATTGGGCGAACAACGGCCAGAGTTCAGACCAACTCATTGGATCACCATTCACAATGTTGTAGGCTTGATTAGCACAACGCGGGTCCGTCATCATCCACGTTGCCGCGCGCGCCAGTGTTGGCAACCAAGAGAACTGCGTTTTAGCCATATAGCTACGTAGCGTCCCAGGGTAGACAAGCGGCAACCCTAGTTCTCGCAGAATAGATGCATACAGACCCACGATCAGAATCATGTTTCGGGACTCATCGATGCGATAGTTGCAGAACGCATGTGGTCGAGATATCGACCACGACCACTCTCGTCCGCGCTGATGCTCTTGGAGCAAGCTCTGCTGTTCGTAATAAAAACTATTGAAGTTTCCGCACGCATCATCTTCTTGATAAGGCGTGGGACGTTCTCGCACCGTATGACCGTAATATTTTGTGCCGTGTACTAGATGGATATGCTGCAAGTTTCCTGACGCCGGTTTCAAGGCATTGAGCAAGTTTTCCAACATCCGCACGTTAGTCTCTCGTGACTCGAGTTCTCCACCGAAGTGGTCAAAGCGTGCCGCATATAGAACATGGGTCACACTTGTTATCGCGGCAAGCTTGTCAGCACAGTCTTGTGCATTAGTAAGATCAAGCGCCAACATTGGATAGCGGGCATCCTGCTTCGGCGCACGCGCAAGGCCGACTGGATTCCATCCGCCCTGCTCGAATAAATGTGCACCGACGCTACTGCCGATTTGGCCTGTCGCACCTGCAATCAAGGTTAGTCGCGAAGAATTCACTTTGCTTTAGTCTGGAAGGTATATCGCAAGATCTGCATGATTCGATAGACTTAGTAACTGGTCTTTCGCAATGACCCAAATACCTCGGTATGGAGTGCTGCAGTCCAGGCCAACCGTTTTTAGCCACACAAAAGGTAGCGTGCGATCCACGAACGTCGCAGTCGGCTGATCCGTTACGATGAGCGCTTGATCACGATGCAAACGCGGCGCAACCACCGCCTGCCCTTCACGCTCCCCTTCAAACAAATTACGCTTGTAGTAACGCTTATCAATCAGATCAAGCCAGGACCCCATACCGCGTATTGTTTGATAGTACGGATCAACAAACACCTCAGGAGAACGAATGGTGTACATCGCTAGTGAGGGCGGCCAGCCAGGCGTGTGCGTACAAAAGCGCTGCGCTGAATCGATTCCATCCACCGTGCACATGATCCGTAAGTGCTCAACATACCACTCTCGCCAAGCTGCTTCACCGGCGGGATCAGTGATCCCGCTTTGGCTCATAAA
>CAIUZV010000358.1 GCA_903903735.1 uncultured beta proteobacterium
GTTGCGCTTGAGTCCGCTTTATTGATTGGGCTTGATGATAAGCAAGATTTTCGGGCCGCTTTAGAAGCCACCATGGTGTGCAGGCAGCAAGACTTAGAAGTCTTCGAGCAGTTGTTTGACGCCTACTTTCGGAATCCAGAGCTCACGCAGCAGCTCTTAGCCCAAATGTTGCCCAAGACCACTGAGGCAGCACCATCACCCAAGCGCCGTGCGCGCACGCAAGAGGCCTTGGCTGCGATCACGTCAAACAATGTTCGGACGAGTGTAGAAGAAGACTCTATTGACTTTGATGCGGCCATGACGGCGAGTGCTCAAGTGCGGCTGCGCCACGCTGACTTTGAAAGTTTGAGTGCGAGCGAATTCAAACTTGTGCAGAGGCTTGCTTGTGAAATTCCTTTGCCTTGGCCACGCATACCTGCACGTCGAACACAACGCAGTCGTTCTGGTGCACGGGTAGATTGGGCGCATACGCTCAGAGAATCGGCCCGTTTGGATGGCGAGTTACTGTCCTTACCTTATTTGGCCAGGCGCACCCAAGCGTTACCAGTATTAATCTTGATTGATGTGTCGGGCTCGATGGAGCGCTATGCCCGGCTGATGCTCGCTTTTTTGCATCAAAGCACACGCGGCTTAGCTAGGTCAGTCTATGCCTTCGGAAACCAGTTAACGGATCTAAATAGTGCTTTTCGGCATGCCGATTCGGATGTGATGCTTGCGACTGCGAATGAATTGATTCAAGATTTTGCGGGTGGCACACAAATTGGGCACTCACTTGAACAACTACGTTTAGCCCAGCACCGACAGTTGATCGGCCGCCGCACGGTCGTGCTGTTAATTACCGACGGCCTCGATACCGGAGAACCAACTGCCTTAGCCCAAGAGCTCGCATGGCTTAAGCGTAATTGTCGAAGTCTGTTATGGTTAAACCCTTTGCTACGTTTTGAGCACTATGCCCCAAGTGCAGGTGGTGCGAGCGTCTTAAAGAAATATGCAGATGGCATGCTTGCGATGCACGACTTAGCGCACTTAGAAGATTTAGCGCAGTCCTTGGCAGAGTTAGTTAAACAGTAAAAAAACAGTCATAACAGATACGAGAGAATCTTATGGATATGCAAGGTAATCGCCAGCTTGGTGTGTCTCAACAACAAGCGTGGGACGCACTCAACGACCCCGCGATTTTAAAAGCGTGTATCCCCGGTTGCGAGAAGTTTGAGCTGACCGCGGACAATCAATACGCCGTCCTCGTTGCCGTCAAGATCGGACCTGTTGCCGCGAAATTCAACGGTAAAGTCACACTGGCCGATATTCAAGCGCCTAACTCCTATGCCTTGCAGTTTGAAGCGCAGGGCGGTGTTGCAGGGTTTGGTCAAGGTGAATCCAAAGTAGAACTCGTGGCCAACGCGCAGGGTTGTGAATTGCGCTACACCGTTCATTCAAAAGTCGGTGGCAAAATCGCCCAGCTTGGTCAACGCTTGATTGATGGCGTGGCCAAATCGTTGGCAGAAGATTTCTTTAAACGCTTTGAGCTCGCACTACAAGAAAAGTACCCGGAGTCGGCGCTATCGCATTCATCCGTTACGCAAGAAGAGGGCACGACAACTCAGACAACTGCTACGCAGAAGGGCTCCTCCCGGGCCTGGAAGTGGTTATGGCCGTTGGTCGCTGGGGTTGTGGGCGGCTTAGCGAGTTGGTGGTTTACCCGTTAAGGTGTGTCTTGCGCCAACGTATCAAAATGACTTCTGAAATTGTGCCTGCAGCAACTGACTTCTAGATTGATTTGCCAAGGTGGCCGAGTAAACCAAATTAAAACGACTCGACTGACCCAGACTGGCTCCGATGCCTATTTCAATAACAGCCGAGTTTCTTGCAATTGCTGCGGCGTTTATAGAAAAGCCAGGCCCTGTCGCAAACGCGAGAGTCGTTGTTGGAGACAAGGCTCCCCAAGCTCTTTGCCATCCCGCTGAAACGCCCGCTTGCCAATTATGTTCGTCTGTCTTCCACTGGTGATTTAGTCTAGCCCCTAGCGTCCCAAAACCTGTGTTCGCGTTGGTTGCAAGTCCTGATAAAGCGGCTTGTGCCCCAGATTCGTTAAACTTCGAGGTCTGCAGCCAGATTTGGCTGACCTGACCAAAGGGTGAAATCGTGGTGCGATGATCTTGCTGTTGGCTGAGTGTGATCGGGCTACTTAGGTCCGCAAATAGTTGCGTAGAGCTTGATTTGACTGTTCCTCTGGCATTGCCTCGGTCATCGAGGGGTAGTGTACGTTGCATATTGGCCGAGTACCACGACTGCACGACGCCACTGTTAAGACGCAGATTATATTTATCATAGGTGCTGTAAAGCATTGCGTGATAGCCGTTGGTATTAGCACTACTGTCAGCCACTGATGTATTGGTTAAGCTAGCAGAGAATCCTCCACCAAGACGAAAGTTTGGTGTCAGGGCATGATCCAACCCTAGAGTTAATCCACCGTTTTTTGCGGTTGCTGTTTTGGCATCCGCATTCGCATTAAATATATCCAGGTTGCCGTAGGCTTGGGCCCAGACGGCCGTGTCAGGATTGGCCTGACCTACTTTCTGAAGTCGAGTGGTCGAACTATTGTCGAGCCAACTGTCTTGCAACCTCCAGTTCAATACCTGCGTCAATAAACGGCTGTTATAAATGAGGGCTGCTTGGTTGGCACTGTAAATTTCGCCCGACCAGCCTTGATATAAATTAGGTAACTGGCTTGGGCTATCATTTAAAAGTACGTCGCCATAAGGCTCGTCACTTGGGCTTTGTGCATCAATCACTTGGGCGACGGCCCGCTGATTGTTTGTCTGAGCAAAGGCGACCATCGGTACGCTATTTCTTTGAGCCACCATGCCCACACTACCACCGTTTGTGACAAAGTCTAGGCCTATAAACGTGTAGTGACTGCTTGGCTTTTCGTAAGTACCTATAAGCGAGTTGGCTTGTATGATTGGATACAGCCGATTCAAATACACCCCATCTTTGGCGGATAGTTTAAAGGTAGCACCATCGTTAATCGTGGCGCGACCCGTAACGATGACGAGATCACTCTTTTGGTTTGCGTCAATTTCATATTGATAGATCGAACTAGATAAAAGATTAAGATCACCACTGACCGTTAATGTGCCTACTGAATTGCCCGGCGACAGGATGCCGGCCATGGATGTATTGCCAACCCGACCAACACCCTGCAAGGTAGCACCAGTGGTGACTGCCAGATTTGAGCTCGCAATCGAGCCATCAACGCGCAGTACTCCACCTGTGATCGTCGTCGCTCCCGTGTAGGTGTTGAGACCTGTCAGTAGCAGCGTACCCGCGCCAGCTTTACTAAATCCGCCAATTCCAGAAATGTTGTTGCTCCACACCGAGTCATATCCCTTTGTGTCCACCGCAAAGATCGGTGCAAATATTGACGCATTGCCGGGGATAAGGGAGGGGTGGCCGAATTCGATTGGCCCTTTTACAGCACGGCCGATATTGATCAAACCATGGCCAAAGTCGCGGATTGACTCACGATTTTGGTTATTTACTTCCGTAGCTGTTGTTAAAAGCACTTCAATGATTTGCCTTGCTGTCATGTAGGGGAACGCCTGTCGCAACACAGCCGCTGCGCCCGCAACAAACGGAGCAGCCATCGACGTACCACTCCATCCATCCTGAGCATATGTGTTCATCGGGACACTCGAATAGATATCGACACCCGGTGCAGTAATACACCAGTCTGCAGCAGCACCACACTGATTGCTAAAATCAGCGAGTGTGACTGCACCGGTATTTTGATTGATATTCGAAGCAGTCACCGCAATCAGGGTGCCGGCCAAGCTTGAGAGATTCACATTAGCAAGTGCACTGAATGGAACCTGATTGCTATCCCAGGTAGAGGGATTATTTGGATCAGCATTTTCGGAATAAATACGATAAATGGCATCTGCCGGATTGCCCGTATAGCCAAGCGCAGTGTTGGCTGGTGTAATAAGGGGAATCATGGCATGACCGCTTGGTATTTTTGCAGCCAATGGCTGAAGATTAGGCGAACGCTCGTTACCGGCTGCAAAGACCATCACTATGTCAGCATCAGAGAGTCTCTTGACTTCTACTTCGTAATCCGATCCATCCCCCTCATAGATGAATTGGAAATCAACAATTCTGTAGTTTGGATTGGGGCTTCCAACATAGCTCCCGAAGGGTATTAAAGGCCAAGGCGTTGCACTCGGCCCAAAGCTGCCATTCATCACGGAAGCCTTTGCATCTAGTAAGCCTTGTGTCCAGTTACTCGACGGGGGATAACCTGGACTTGAAACCACTGCCACGTGAGCAATCGAAGCCTCATGTGCGACACCTATCATCCCCAGGCCGTCGCGTGCCGCCGCTGCGATCCCCATGACATGCGTGCCATGTTTTGGGAAGTTAGGATATTCTGGGTTAGGGAAGGGCGCTTGCGTTGAGGGCCAATACACACGACCCGCGAACTCTGGGTGACTTAATTGGGCCTGATCGTCTGCGATACCGATTCGGACACCTTTGCCGGAAAAGCCTAGTGCCCAAGCATCAGCCGCATTGGTATATTGAAGGCCCCAGTTTGCGAAGTACTCTGGTGTGTGAAAAATAGAAGACGTGGATTGGCTGTTTGCAGCAGATGCTGCCGCAAACAAAGCAAAGCTGATACAAGCTTTTCTGCAAGAAATCATAGAATTTCTTAACCAAAACAGTGCAGCGGATTAAAGAACACCAAAGTACAACGTTGAGTAATTCGATAGATATGCTGTGCTCGGTACGCGAAGGATTCTCTTTTGCTCGGGGCAGCATTTACTGATTTTTATTCGAATTAATTTGCCACGGCGAAGCTTAAATGCGCTACAAAGTAGCAAGTTAGTCTATTTATCTAGGTACAGCAATGAAAATTAATGTATTAGTTGGTTCCTTTGCAGTTGTCCTGAGCTGTTCGGCAGTCGCTCAAAGTCAATTTGTCGGAGCTTATGGTCAGCTCTCAACTGGCTACGAAAACAACACCGTGAGCTCAGCCCAACTGACAGGGACTGATTACGGTAGTGCGCCTAATAAGACCAATACGCTAACGACAACTTCGACGTCAGCACCTCTTGTTTTAGGATTGGGCTACACCTTTAATTTGAAAAATAATTTCACCCTAGGGTTGGGGGTCGACTATTCCGCGCTAACGCAAGATACCCAGTCAGCTGGTTTTTACTATTTTGGAGATAGTCGTAACACCTATGACTATAAATTTTCAATCTCGAATCGCGTCAATGCATTCATTGCGCCTGGGTATGCCATAGCTCAGGACAAATTGTTTTACGCTAAGTTGGGCTATTCAACGCAATCTGTGCAATATAGCCAGACAAATTGTTGCTCTTCGCCATCAAATAAAGCTCAGGTGAATGGCTATCTCGTTGGGCTAGGTTACAAGCAATTCATTACCAAAGGCTTGTATGGCTTTGCAGAGGCCAACTACTACGCGTTTGGACGTCCCAATTTATCATCGAGCTATTCGGATGGACCTGGAGGAACAGTCTCCTCAAATCCAAATGTCAATGCCTATAACTTTTTGTTTGGCTTAGGTTATAGATTTTAGTATTAGCCAGTTTGTTACACGTCGCTTTGTTAATGGCCTCAAGCGAGAGTTTGACACGCCAAGGTCCGAGAGCTATTCCCGCAATTTCTTATGTTCCTAGCATGAAGTACTTCATAGCCCTATGGGTGTTAATCACTCACCACTCGCCACGCAGACTCCTGAGAACCTAAGGTTTCCGGTTTACCCGCTCATCGCCACACTTGCCACCCAAAGCTTAGCGACGATGGCGGCCTACTCGTTTCCGGTGGTGGCGCCTGTGATCGCGCAGGACCTCCAAGTACCAGGCACGCTGGTGGGGTTTTTTATCTCCACTGTTTATGGTGTCGGCATTATTTCTGCCTTGCTCTCGCCCCGCTTTATCCGACGCTTTGGTGCCGTCAGGGTGAGCCAATTGGTGTTGGTGGCCACGCTTGCGATGCTGCTCGCTTGCTCACTCGGTAGCGTGGCCTCTGTGGTGCTGGGTGCAGCACTGTTAGGGCTCGCCTACGGTGCGACGGCTCCCGCCAGTGCGCATCTGTTGGTGCCCCGTACACCACCGCGCGTGATGAACTTAGTGCTGTCGATCCGACAGATTGGCGTGCCCCTTGGTGGCGTGTTGGCCGGACTCATCATGGCCCCCATGACCTTAAGCCTCGGTTGGCAAACCGCA
>CAIUZV010000359.1 GCA_903903735.1 uncultured beta proteobacterium
CATGCAAATAGCCATTGGGCTCAGGCGGGAAGCGGGTGCGAATCTTGGCCGGGTCGGGCGCGCCGTTGGCATGGTGTGCGGCGTCACCGGGACTGCCTGCCCAGCGGCGCTGCGCATGTGTGCCTAGAGCCAGATCGGCTTCAATGATTTGGCGCAGAAAGTTGCTAGGCTTGTGTTCTTGTTCGGAGGCAGGGTGTGCGGGTTTGATCATGCATAGATTTTAGGCTGCTAATTTCAAGCAATTGTTTTAAATCCACCCCAGCCATTCATGCCAAATCAAATTACCCAGATAGCGAGAGGGCAGCAGCGTGAAACCACCGGCAATTACACAGGCGCTGACATAAAGACTTTGCATGGTGATGCGGTGTGTCGCGAGATCACGGCGCTTTAAGGCGCGAAATGCCACCCACAAACTGAGCAAAGTGACGGGTATTAGCAAGTGAATCCATGTAAAGCCATGCAGATTTGGCAATTAAAAGTCGCGTATGAAAACAGAGGTTAACGCAGCCAACATCATGAATGTGACATAGGCATACCCTGTTGCCCGGTGCATCCACGGGCGTTGCATTGAACCCATGCGCGCCCAAAGCGCAAAGGGGCCAAGAATCACAGCGCCGATGGCTGCAGCCATGTGAACAGCGATCAAAGGGGTGAGTTGCATAAGAATCAAGAATTGAAGACAGCTTTTTAAATGCACTAATAATATTTATTATTGGAAACAAGTAAATCCTTTTAAATATATAAGACCAGTCTTGACAGTATCTCATTTGAGATACAAAATGGATTTATTTTCAGGAGTTCTGATGACTACCCAAACCACCATGCTCCATATTCGTGTGGACGATGACACCAAAGAACAAGCCACAGCAGCTTTGTCTGCGATGGGATTGACCGTGTCCGATGCAGTCCGATTATTTTTGCGCAGAGTAGTGATCGACCAAGCCTTTCCTCTTGAACTCAAAGTGCCGAATGCCGACACGCTGGCCGCTATGGAAGAGTCGCGAACCCTGATGAAGAAGGGACGTTCGCGCTTTACCAACACTGAAGAACTCTTTGCTGATCTTGAAAAAAACAGCAAGCATTAAACGCGCAAACCCGCCTCGTTCATCCAACTACACCAAGGTGTTTTTGAAAGATTGGCAGCGTTTGTCGCATTCGGGTCGTTATGACATGAAGCGGCTTAAAGAAGCCATGATGCTATTGATGGCCAACGATGCGCCGCTCGGTCCAGAGTGGTTGGACCATGCACTCAGAGGTGACTGGGCGGACCACCGCGAATGTCATATAGGAGGGGATTTTTTACTGATCTACCAGGTTGAAGGCGACCACATTAATTTCGTTCGTGCGGGTACGCATGCAGAACTTTTCAGCAGTTGAATAAGCTCCATTCCTTATCGCTATTTCCTTCTTGCTGGCACTTAGAATCAATCTCAATTAATCAAAAGGATACGCCGTGGATTTCATGTTGCTACTGAAAGCCGCCGTCATGGGCATCGTGGAAGGATTGACCGAATTTTTGCCCATCTCCTCCACAGGACA
>CAIUZV010000360.1 GCA_903903735.1 uncultured beta proteobacterium
AAACTCACGTAACGACTGCAACTTATCGGGCGTTGGTCCCTCGTGGATACGATACAGACCAATGTGCTTGCTACGAAACATAAAATCAGCCGCACAGGTATTCGCGGCAAGCATGCACTCTTCGATTAATCGGTGCGCATCGTTGCGCGTCACGCCGACAATCTTCTCGATCCGTCCGAGCTCATTGCACATGATTTTTGTTTCAACAGTATCAAAATCAATCGCTCCACGTTCTTTGCGAGCCTGACCCAACAGCTGAAACACCGAATACAAGTCCTGTATCTGCGGCAACACGTGCGACAAGCTGCGCGCAGCCGGACCTTGTGGTTGCTGCAATGACTCCCAAACTTGGTTGTACGTCGTGCGGGCGTGAGAATGAATCACTGCGTTGTAAAACTGATAGGCCGCGACCGTACCCGCCTTAGCGCCCGTCAACGGTATCACCATATCGCACACCAACACTAGACGATCCACCTGCGGATTGAGCGAACACAACCCGTTAGACAGTTTTTCCGGCAGCATAGGAATTACACGCCGCGGAAAATACACACTTGTTCCCCGCTCTCGCGCCGCATCATCCAAGGCGTCTTCCGGCGTCACATAGTGGCTGACGTCCGCGATCGCGACAAGCAAGCGCCAGGCGGGACGCTTGCGCCCATTACCGAGATCAACCTGCTCGCAATACACTGCATCATCAAAATCGCGAGCGTCCTCACCATCAATCGTGATGAAGGCGACATCGCGCAAGTCCACACGATCTTTTAAATCGCTGCGACGTACCGCATCGGGCAACTTCTCGGTCTGTTTGAGGGCTGCGTCCGAAAAATCAACAGGCACGTCGAACTTACGCACCGCGATTTCAATCTCCATTCCAGGATCATCAATCTCACCTAGAATTTCCGCCACCCGTCCCATCGGCTGGGAATGGCGTGTAGGCTGCTCGACGATTTCGACAGAAACCACCTGTCCATGCTGCGCGCCACCCGCGTCGCCCGGCGGGATCAACACATCGTGTTTGATACGCTGGTCTTCAGGAACAACAATTGTCATTCCACGCTCATTGAGAAAGCGACCTACTAATTTATTGGTACGGCGCTCGATGACTTCAACAATCATTGCTTCAGGTTTGCCGCGGTATTCGCCTGTTGGCTTGACCAACACACGATCGCCATGCAACACCTTGAGCATCTCGCGTGGGGACAAAAATAAATCCTGTCCTCCGCCATCTCGAATCAAAAAGCCAAAGCCGTCACGATGCCCTTGAACACGCCCCGCGACAAAATCGAGTTTGTTCGCGAGCAACAACACACCCTTTCGATTCGGCAGCAATTGGCCATCGCGCTCCATGGCGGCAAGGCGACGATCGAAACCCTTGAGCGTTTCATCGGTGGTGAGCCCGAGTCGCAGCGCTAAATCTTCGGGTGACAAAGGGCCACTGGCCGTACGCAACGACTCTAGGATTTGTTCACGACTCGGTACATCTGGGTCGTAATCAGTGGGGAGTTCTGCAGGAACC
>CAIUZV010000361.1 GCA_903903735.1 uncultured beta proteobacterium
AGCTTCGGTTAAGCGTATGCCGCGCGAGGCGCCGGCCGTGAGCTCAATCACGCCTTTGCGGGCGAGGGCACGTAAGTGATCTTCGGCCGCATTCGCTGATTTGAAGCCCAGCGTTTGGGCAATTTCCGCTCTGGTCGGGGGGAAGCCGGTGTTGATGACGGCTTCGCGGATCAGATCCAGAATTTGTTGCTGTCGGTCGGTCAGTTTGATTGACATGATTGAGCCTGTTTTGTGCCGTTGCGCCGTCATTGATGAGCTGTTAATGATGCGTTGTCAGTGAAGTGCTGTCAGTGAAGTGCCGTCAGCGAAGCGCTGTCATTCTGTACAGCGCTGTTTGTATATACAGCACTATTTTGCCCTAAAAATCCCGATGTGGCAAATAAATCTGTATAAAAAAACAGCCTCTTGGTCAAAGAGGCTGTTTTTGGGGGGCCAGGACTAGCGAAGGTCAGTCTTTCATGACCTCTGCCATGGCTTTGGCAACGGTATCGATGTTGTGGCTGTTGAGGGCCGCCACGCAGATGCGTCCTGTGCTGACCGCGTAAATGCCGTGCTCTGCACGCAGACGCTCAACCTGAGGCGCTGTCATCCCCGAGAACGAGAACATGCCACGCTGCTTCATCACGTAGCTGCAATCGCCTTTGACGCCGTATTGCGTCAGTTTTGCAACGAGCTGCTGGCGCATCAAACGGATGCGGTCGCGCATGCCAGCGAGTTCTTTGTCCCACAGTGCGAAGAGCTCAGGGCTATTGAGCACAGCAGAAACGATCGTTCCACCGTGTGTTGGTGGATTGGAGTAGTTGGTGCGAATCACACGCTTGACCTGGCTGAGCACGCGATTGGACTCATCTTTGCTACCGGTGACGATGGTAAGCGCGCCGACGCGCTCACCGTAAAGCGAAAACGACTTCGAAAAAGACGAGCTGATGAACATCGTCATATCGAGATCAGCAAATAAACGCACAGCGGCTGCATCGGATTCAAGCCCATCACCGAAGCCTTGGTAGGCAATGTCCAAGAAAGGAATCAGGTTCGATGCCTTCACGACTTGCGCCACTTCGCGCCATTGATCAACCGTTAAGTCCACGCCGGTTGGGTTGTGGCAGCAAGCGTGCAGAACAACAACACTCTTTTGTGGCAAGTTACGCAGGGCATCGAGCATCCCTTTGAAATTCAAGCCGTGCGTTGCTGCGTCGTAGTAGGGGTAGTTCACGACGTCGAAGCCGGCGCGCTCAAACAGGGCACGGTGGTTTTCCCAGCTCGGATCGCTGATCGCAACCTTGGCATTGGGCACGAGTTGCTTAATAAAGTCTGCACCAATCTTGAGTGCACCAGTACCGCCCAGTGCTTGCATTGTCAATACGCGACCGTCTGCAATCAAAGAAGAATTCTTACCCAGCACGAGCTCTTGGGCTCCTTTGTTGTAGCCAGCAATCCCTTCGATGGGCAGGTAGCCCCGCGCGGCTGCGGCTTCGACACGCGCCACTTCGGCTTTGTGCACGGCGGCGAGCAGCGGGATCTTGCCGTTGTCGTCGTAATAGACGCCCACGCCCAGATTGACCTTGGTGCTGCGGGGGTCCGCATTGAATTGTTCGTTTAGACCCAAAATCGGGTCACGGGGGGCAAGTTCGACGGATTGAAAGAGGGTGCTCATGTTGAGAGGATGGCAATCAAAGGAGGAAAAATAGGGGTGTTCGAGTTTGGAGTGGACGCTTTGGGCCGGACGGAACATAATGTACGGTTCAGCCCAAATCCAAGGGCTTACCCGAATAAGTCTAGCATGGCCTCGCCCAAGAACCCTAAGAAATCTGAATTATCCCCAGAGCTTGTCTCCCTTGACGCTCCCGAGTCTGACGCGGTGTCGCCAGACCTAGGGGCACGGGGCTTGCCCGCTGCCATTGCGCACGAGGTCGCGAACCTAGGAATCGTCCCGCACGCGACAATTTCCACCGGCAATGAGGCCGGAAAGTTCGTGTCGTATCCGGATAGTCCTTTTCAGCTTTATCAGCCTTACCCGCCTGCGGGCGACCAGCCCAGAGCCATAGACTTACTAGAGCAAGGGGTGCGCGATGGCTTGATGTCCCAGACGCTATTGGGCGTGACGGGGTCGGGTAAGACCTTCACGATGGCCAACATGATTGCGCGCCTAGGTAGGCCAGCGGTTGTGCTGGCACCAAACAAGACGTTGGCAGCGCAGTTATACGCGGAAATGCGGGAGTTCTTCCCCCGCAATGCGGTGGAGTATTTCGTGTCTTACTACGATTACTACCAGCCCGAGGCCTACGTGCCCACACGCGACTTATTCATTGAAAAAGACTCATCAATTAA
>CAIUZV010000362.1 GCA_903903735.1 uncultured beta proteobacterium
ATTCTTGATGGCCTTGTCAGCGTCCTTACCCATTGTTGCGAGGGTTTCTAGCGCAAGGTAGGGATGAATGGCTTCGGCGCCGTAGCCACCGAGTAGGGCGAAGTGATGCACTTCACGCGCTGAGCCTGTTTCGACGACTAGACCGGTGTTGGTGCGCAGGCCTTCGCGAATGAGGTGCTGGTGAATGGCTGAAGTAGCGAGCAACGCGGGAATCGCAACGTGTGCGTTGTCCACGTTGCGGTCGGTCAGAATCAATACCGTTGTGCCGCTTTTCACGGCGTCGACTGCGCGCGCGCACAAGGCAGCAAGGCGTGCTTCGATGCCGTCTGCACCCCATGCCGCGGGGTAGCTGATGTTTAGCTCCGAACTGCGGAACTTGTCCCCGGTTACTTCAGAGATCGCACGAATACGTGCCATTTCTTTGAAGTCCAGAATGGGCTGTGTCACCTCGAGACGCAATGGCGGGTTGACGTTATTGATATCTAAGAGGTTTGGCTTGGGGCCAATAAACGATACGAGCGACATCACCATCTGTTCGCGGATGGGATCAATGGGTGGATTGGTGACCTGTGCAAATAGTTGCCGGAAGTAGTTGTAAAAAGGCTTGGCTCGGCTCGACAAAATCGCGAGTGGGGCATCGTTGCCCATCGAGCCGATGGCTTCCTCGCCGGACTCCGCCATGACATCGAGCACAAACTTGTAATCTTCCTGCGTCCAGCCGAACGCCTGCTGACGATCGAGCAAGGATGCTGGAGCGCCGATGGGCGCGTCTAGCTTCGATGGGGAAGGTAACGAATCGAGCTTGACACGCAGACGGTCGATCCATTGACGGTAGGGCCGTGAACTTGCTAACTGGGCTTTGATTTCTGCGTCGTCGATGATGCGACCCTGCTCAAGGTCGATCAAGAACATCTTGCCAGGCTGCAGACGCCATTTTTTGACGATGCGGTTTTCAGGAATGGGCAGGGTGCCGGCTTCTGAGGCCATGATGACCATGTCGTCATCTGTGATCAGGTAGCGAGCGGGGCGCAGACCGTTGCGGTCGAGCGTCGCGCCGATTTGTCGGCCATCAGTAAAGGCAACGGCCGCTGGGCCATCCCACGGTTCCATCATCGCGGCGTGGTATTCGTAAAACGCGCGTCGGCTAGGATCCATGTGTGTGTGCTGTTCCCAGGCCTCTGGGATCATCATCATCATCGCGTGCGAGAGTGAGTAGCCGGACATCACAAGAAGCTCGAGACAGTTATCGAACGTTGCCGTGTCAGACTGACCTTCGTAGACAATCGGGTAGAGTTTTTTGAGGTCATCGCCCAACACAGCGGACTGCATCATGCCTTCGCGTGCGCGCAACCAATTGAAGTTGCCTTTGACGGTGTTGATCTCGCCGTTGTGCGCGATCATGCGGTACGGGTGCGCGAGTGGCCAAGCGGGGAAGGTGTTCGTCGAGAAGCGCTGATGCACGAGCGCAACGGCTGAGACGGTCAGGGGATCTGCTAGATCTTTGTAGTAACGACCGACCTGATCAGCCAGAAGCAAACCTTTGTAAACAACCGTGCGCACAGACGCAGAAGGAACAAAATATTCTTTTCCGTGCGCCAGGCCCATCGCTTGAATCGCGTGGCTTGCTGTTTTACGAATCACGTAGAGCTTGCGTTCGAGTGCGTCGGGCACCATCACGTCAGCGCCGCGGCCAATAAACAGTTGGCGAATCACGGGCTCACAGGCGCGTACAGTGGGCGACATGGGCATGTCGGTGTCTACGGGCACGTCGCGCCATCCCAATACGACTTGACCTTCAGCACGCACTGAGCGCTCGAGCTCTTGTTCGCACGCCAGACGCGAAGCGATTTCTTTTGGCAAAAACACCATGGCCACGCCGTACTCACCAGGCGCGGGCAATGTGATGTGTTGTTTGGCCAGATCTTGTCGATAAAACGCGTCAGGGATCTGGATCAGAATGCCTGCGCCGTCTCCCATTAATTTGTCTGCACCGACTGCGCCCCGGTGATCTAGGTTTTCCAGAATCTTGAGACCTTGCTCAACGATGGCGTGTGTCTTGTTCCCTTTGATATGGGCCACAAACCCCACGCCACAAGCGTCGTGTTCGTTTGCGGGTGAGTACAGCCCTTGAGCGACAGGCAGTCCCGATTGAGGGGCTGCTGTGGCAGGGGTGGTCTTGGTAGGGTGAAAACTCAAAGGGAACGTCGACATAAAAAGCTCCGAGGGCTTGCGCCATGTTGCAGTGCGAGGGCGAAACAATACGCTTGGTTTTGTGGCAGCGCAAGAAAATTAATTGGGGTGCGTCCCTAATTAATAAGACGGGAGGTTTGGCTTTGCTTAATTAGGGACGCACCATTGTTTTGGCGCTAGGCCGAAGTTTTACCCGACGTCGATTTTTTTGGTCGCCCGCGTCTCTCGGGCCGCACACGCCGATTGGCAAGCTTGCCGAGTTCCGTCAGGAAAGCGTCGTCGCCGAGGCCCCATTGGCCAAGCAAGCAGGCCTGCAGCTGTGCATCGTCCGATGCCGCGTTGCCCTCTTGTAACAGTTTGCGGTAGACCGCTTGTCGATCAAAGGGTGTGTTGCCACAAGCCCAGTAGTCGGCGTGTGGCTGGAGGCCGACGGCAGAGGCCCCCAGGCTACCTGTGTGGGCACCCGCAGAGGACCACCGCCAAGTGTCTGCCTCAGTGACGAGGCCCTCGCGTACCGGCTGACGCTCAAGCCAAATCAGGCAGGGCAACAGCCAGCGCTGCGGCTGAGCAATGGTGGAGTGGAACCGCCCCTCAAAGACGCCACCCGCGTGAAGCCGACTGGCCAGATGGCGCCCCACCTGTTGGATACTGCGGGCTAGGCTGGTCTCGTCGCTGGGCGTGGCGAGCAGGGTCAGGCTGCTAGGTGTTACGACCCATCCGTGCAGCAGGGTGTCAGTTTCAGCTAATGCCAATCTAAGCCAGCGCCCAATGTCTGCAAACTGTAGCGTTAAGGACTGGCGCACCAGAGCATCGGGTTGGTGCTTGAACTTGGCTTGCGCAAGTTGAGCAAAACCCTCGGCATATAGTCGGGCGAGCCTGGCCATAGAATTCGGATAAAGCCCTGACTCAGGGCTTCTTTAGCTTGTAGAAGAGATTGGGCTCGCTGACGATGTAAATGTTGCCCTCATCATCAGTGGCGATTCCTTCAGGGCGGGGCAAAGGCTTATTTCCTTTTGTGGAAAGGGACAGCATGCCTTTGCCATCACCGCTATCGCCGTCGAGCTGCACGATGAGCTGGGACTCTTCACTCAACAGGTAAACGCGGCCGGTGGCCGGGTCAACCTCGACAGAGGAGAGGTCCGTCGCGAAGGGGACATCGTTGAGCCAATGACTGATGTTCTCGATCCTGAGCCCTCGGGAGTCAGAGGCCTGCAGATTATTCAGACCACTAATGCGATAAAGCGCGCGTGGACTGTGCTCTTTGGACAAGTACAGGCGGTCGCGTTTGAGGTCATAACCTAGGCCATTAAAGCCGTAGTTAGCGTCCTCTCCTTCGGTGAAGCGCAACACCAGAGCAAAAGCCCGGGTGACGTCCAGCACTTGCGGTGTCGTGGGAACTTCCGTGATCACCACGCGATTACGGCGCCCGTTTACTAACGCGAGTTTATTGCCCCCAAGCCACGCCACGCCGTCGATATCAGACATCCCTTTGACGGGGTAGGTCGCCACCACTTGGCCATCGGTCGAGAGCGCAATGAGGGTCGTGGGCTTATTGACCACCGTCCACAGACGTTTTTGTAACGGGTCGTAGGTCAGGCCGGAGAACTTGCCCCCGATTTGTGTGTCAACCACTTGGGGCTCAGTTGGCCCGGCATAGCCGGTCAGCGTGTTGCCGCCTGACTCAGCGATCTTTTTCTCCCATGCTGCCTGTTTGGCTGCAAGGCCTGAAATCCATCTATAGGCCACCTGTTCAGCATGGTAGTAGCGCACGCCGATGTAGGTCGCCCAGCCTACACCAATGACGAGTAGGCAGGCCAGCAGGATCTTTGAAAGAAATTTGACTAAATCGGACATACCCAAATCCAGGGACGGACGTTGCGGCTGAGATAGACGGCAGCCTCGCGCCCGGAGCATACCGAGATTAACACCCTCGCAAGAATTGCGGAACTTTTGCGCAAATCAATCGTCTTATTAGCACTCGCTAGCTCAGAGTGCTAAAATGGCACTTAAAGCTCCGAGGTCAGGAGCCAGTTTAATGACAACGAGTTCTACCGCTTTGACGCTGCAACCTTCACAACTTGCAATGGCCATATCGAACCCCGGCGCTCTGGGAACGATTGATGCCTATATTTCGACGGTCAACCGACTGCCGATGCTCACGGCTGAGCAAGAGAATCTGCTGGCGCGCCACCTGCGCGACGAGCAGGATATTGCTGCGGCCCGTGAATTGGTGTTGTCGCATTTGCGTTTAGTTGTCTCGGTAGCGCGACAGTACCTTGGGTACGGCCTGCCGCATGCGGACTTGATTCAAGAGGGCAACGTTGGCCTGATGAAGGCAGTTAAGCGGTTTGACCCTGAGCGTGGCGTGCGGCTTGTGTCGTTTGCCGTGCATTGGATCAAAGCAGAAATTCATGAATACATTGTCCGCAACTGGCGGATGGTCAAGGTTGCAACGACTAAGGCGCAGCGTAAGCTCTTCTTTAATTTACGTAGTATGCGCCCTGATGGGCAAACCCTCGATCCTCGCCAAGTTGACGAGATTGCAGCCAACCTAAACGTCCGTCGCGAAGATGTGCGCGAAATGGAAGTGCGTTTGTCTGGGCGTGAGATATCGCTTGAAAACCAGAATGAGGATGACGACGCGTATGCGCCGATCGCCTACCTGTCAGACAATGGTCGTGCGGATCCCACGCAGGTTCTGGCTCGGCGAGACGAGGACGTCATGCAGGGCAGCGGTTTGGAAAAGGCGCTTGAACAGCTCGACGAGCGTTCGCAACGGATCGTCCGTGCCCGATGGTTGCAAGATGACGGTGGGGCAACCTTGCACGATTTGGCCGCAGAGTTTGGCGTATCTGCCGAACGTATCCGTCAAATCGAATCTGCTGCGATGAAAAAAATGCGGGTGGCGCTAAGCGCTTAATTGACGGGCGCGCGGCGCCATAAGTCTTCGGTCAATACAATCGAGGCTTCAAGCGTAAAGTCACCTGCCACCAGCATGTCATAGATCGTTACTGGAGTAAAACAGTCAATCTCCATTACCTCACCGTCCCGATTTTTGGGGACTACGCCGTCTGTGAGCACACACTCGCAGGTTAGAACCTCTTCACACTGATACCCCTCTGGGATTTGGCGTTGCATACGCGTGATCTTACGCAGCGGCGACCGATTCTGAATGTCCGCAAGATCGAGTCCGGCCTCTTCGTCTGACTCGCGCTCGAGTGCCAAGTCGGCAGGTTCCCCAGCGCTCACCAAGCCTCCGACTAGGGTGTCCCACATGCCAGGGTCCGTGGCTTTGGTCAGAGAGCGTCTAGCCACCCACAGTTTGCCGTCTTGCGACCAGCCGCTTAAGTGCACCGCCTGTGTGATCAACCCGAGTGGGCGCATGGCGCCGCGTTCAATTGCGGCGATCGGTAAGCTGTCGGGAGTATCTGGCATCACATCTAGCAATTCGCCACGCCAACCGGGTGTTTTGCCGGCCTGTCGCAAGGCTTGGGCGATTTCAGCCAACAGGGCATTTAGCGCCTCGCCTGACGGGTGGTTGCGTCCAAAATCGACGCGATTGGCCGCCAGCTCAACCCCGGCGATGTTGGCAATGGCCGCAACGGCCCCTGGAAATAGCGTTCCGCAGCGGCGGCCAGCGATAAACAAAGGCAGAGAGCCGCGATGTGGCGACTGCGCCGCACGAGACAATAATGTTTGCAGAAGGCTGTGTAGGTCTGCTTTGTTGGGCGAGCGGTTGGTCTGTTGCATTGATATTAGTTGTCAAATGGGGTTTTACGATTGTAGTGGAGCAAGCTAGGCGAGCCTCCGCTATAATCCCACCCGTTTCCATACGATGCGCGGGCTTATGCGTACGTGGCCTTGCCACCGAGTAAGCCCTCTGATAATTTTTGCGCAGTATCTGTTGAGGGTTGATGCTCATTCCTCAACAGAGAAGTGCGATGTGTTTCGAGGTAAGCATGAAGAAGTTGACAGGGTTGCTGGGTGCCTGTGCCATGTTCTGGATTGGCGCTGCCAGTGCACAAGTTAAAGACATGCCGGGTGGCCCGCGTGTCAATCAACTTAATCTCCCCGAGGGAGTCAACCAGATCGCGCGCGACGTCGCCTGGTTGCACTGGTTCATGCTCATCGTCTGCTTGGTGATCTTCGTCGCCGTGTTTGGCGTGATGTTCTACTCAATTTGGGCACACCGAAAGTCCAAGGGGTATAAGTCTGCAACCTTCCACGAGCACATGGGTGTCGAAGTCGCCTGGACGGTCGTGCCATTCTTGATTGTTATTGCGATGGCCTTGCCCGCAACACGTACAGTGGTCGCGATGAAGGACACGAGTGGTGCGGATCTTACGGTCAAGGTGACGGGTTACCAGTGGAAGTGGGGCTACGAGTACATCGACGGCCCGGCCACGGGCGTAAAGATTCTCTCTAACCTCGCTACCCCGCGCGCGCAGATTGAGGGCCGTGAGCCCAAAAGCCCAACTTACTTGATGGAAGTGGACAATCCTCTCGTTGTCCCTGTCGGTAAAAAGATTCGCGTTGCAGTCACTGCGGCCGATGTCATTCACTCATGGATGGTTCCAGACCTGGCCGTCAAGCAAGATGCGATCCCGGGCTTCTTGCGCAACACATGGTTTCGCGCTGACAAAATCGGTGAGTATCGCGGGCAATGTACCGAGCTCTGCGGTAAAGATCACGCGTTTATGCCGATCGTTGTCAAGGTCGTGTCTGAGGCTGACTACGCTAAGTGGGCAGATGAGCAGAAAAAACTACTTGCTGCGCAGGCTGACGATCCTAACAAAGAATGGACCGGCCCTGAGCTGATTGCTCGCGGAGAGAAAGTCTATGCGGCGAATTGCGTGGCTTGCCACCAAGGTAGCGGTAAGGGTGTGGTGGGTGCGTTCCCTGCACTGGATGCGAGCAAGATCGTGATGGGCCCCAAGGCGGACAACCTCCAGATTTTGCTTAAGGGTAAGGCTGGCACTGCGATGCAGTCGTACGCCGCGCAGTTAAACGATGTTGAAATTGCCGCCGTGATCACCTACACGCGCGCATCTTGGAC